>CAXNFO010000016.1:0-14727 GCA_964201395.1 Limnohabitans sp. | reverse complement strand
CGGTAGTTGTCGGCTTCGCGGCCATAGGCGGCCAGCACCCCAATGCCCAAACCCAAAATACCCACATCGATGGCGGGTCGCTCCTGGGCATAAAAATCCAATACCCGCGATATGCCAGCGCCTGGCCCAAAGTAGCTGATGGGTTTGGTTCGCAACTGGGCGTCGGTGTACTGCCAGCCATGGCTGATGGTGCCGTGGTAGAGATGGCGCATGGTGTCTTTGTCATCCAAGGGGCCGGTTTGCGTCACACTCAAGGTGCCATAAAAGTCGCGCTTGGACACAATGGTTTCTGGGCTGGGCCGCGAATAATCCCACAGATACCAGCCGGTGACGGCGCTGATGCCCACGGCCGCTGCGGTGACGGCCTGCGCCGCACTTTTTGAAACAGGGGTCGACGGGCTCTGCCACCACAAATAAGTGGCCAACAAGGCGCATGCCATCAAAGCCAAGGGCAACTCGGCAAAGCTGTCAAAAACCAGTGGCGCCAAGACCCCGACCAGCAAGCCCCCAATGGCCCCGCCCACCGACAAGGCCAAATAAAAACGGGTCAGGTATTGCGGCTCTGGCCGCATGGCCGCCAGCTCACCGTGGCAAAACATGCAAGCCACAAACAACAACACACAAAACAGCGGCAGGGCAACATAAATGTTCATCGTCGATGCATAGCCTTCGACCATGCCATGAGCGGTGATGAGCAACAACACCATCAACAGCGGCATGAACCATTGCCGCGCGTACCAACCACTTTGCGAGCGCGCGCCGCCCACATCAAACACCAAAATAAAGGTGGCGAGGTAAATCACCAGGGGCACGATCCACAAAAACGGTACAGAGGCAATGTTTTGCGTCATGTGGTTGGTGAAGGACAGCAACAGCACCGAACCCAAGGTCGCCAACAGGTACCACAACACGACCTGCCGGCGCTGGGGCGCAGCGGCAGATGAAGACGCTGCACTGTGCGCTGAATCCACCGTTTTGCCAGCCGTCTGGGCGCGCAGGGTTTGCCAAGCCGACACAATGACCAGGAGAGCAAACAGGCCATACAAACCGCTCCAAGCCACAGCCTGGGCGTGCAAGTTGATGTTGGGCTCAATCAAGGGCGGGTAACACAACAAGGAAATCAAAGACGCCAAATTGGACAAGGCAAACAAGCGGTACACCTTCACCTGCGGATGGGTTTTGGCCACCCAGGCTTGCACCAATGGGCCGGTGGTCGAGAGCAAGAAATACGGCAGTCCCACGGTGGCCAACAACAGCAACAAAATGCGCACCGAGGGCTCGGTATCAGGGCCTGGCTTCCAGTGGTCGCCGGCCACGATGGGCAACCAAGCCAAAGAAATCAACACCAATACCGTGTGCAAAATGGCCTGCTTGCGCTGGTCCAGACGGCGCACCACCCAATCGGTATACCCATAGCCCATGAGCAACACCATTTGAAAGAACACCATGCAGGTGGTCCACACCGCTGAAGAGCCACCAAACCACGGCAAGATTTGTTTGGCAATGATGGGTTGCACCATGAACAGCAAAAAAGCGCTGGTGAACACCGTAGAGATGAAATAAAACATACAACTGACTTTTTTAATTATAAAAACTGGAGAGGGGCGAACCCCAAAAAAAAATCGCCCCGTGTCTGCAAACACGGGGCGGCCATTGTGGCTTAAAAGGCGGCTGTCATACCCGGAAAGATATCCCCAAGGAGACCCGTGGCATCACGGGCACTGACATTGGGTGTTTTGGTTAGAAATAAGCCAGATCCTTGATGTCCTCGATCAAGCGCTTGATGATGCTCTTGGAGCCATAAGACTCTTGAATCAGGTCGCGTTGGCGCAGCTTGGTGTAGAGCACATTGTCTGCGCGCAAACCGGCCAGCACCTCGTCGAGCACCGGCTTGTTGTTTTGCAGGTCCAGGTACTCTTGCACCTGGTCGGACATTTTGTGCGAGGACATCAAACCGCTTTTGTTCTTGGCCTTGGCAATGGATTCGTCAGAATCCACCAACTTGCGCACCGTCACCAAGGTGAGGATTTGGCGGCTGTAGTCCAGCGAGACCGAACGCTTGAAAAAATACTACAGGATGGGGATGTCTTGCAAGACCGGTACACCATTTTTTAACGACCTGATTTTTTTCTCAGTGTCAGGGTGAACGCCCTGACCCTTGGCACCGAGGGCCCAGGTTTTGTCAGCTCATGCCCATAGCCGCTCAGCCAACCAATACAAGCCCGCGGCCAATGCCAATAAGGACACCCATCTTTCAAGGGTGAGACCGCCCGTGCGCTGCCGCCAGGTCTGGGTCAAAACCCAAGCGCCAAACCCTTTTGTCACCGCCAAGAACGCCAGCAAAAACAGCATTTGCCCCAACTCAATGCCAACATTGAAGCCCACAATGCTGGTCCATTGATAAATCCCATGCAAACCGAGGTCAGAAATGGCCGATGCAAAGCCCATGCCGTGCAGCAAACCGCAGGCAAACACAATCAGCAAGCGCTGGCCCATCACCGCCTGGTGCTGCAGCACATTGAGCATGGCCATCCACACAATGCTGGCCGCGATCAACGGCTCCACCACGGCAGCGGACACTTGTAAAAAACCCAGCAAAGTGGCCGTCAAGGTGATGCTGTGCGCCAGCGTGAAGCCCGTCAGCACGCGCCACCAATAACGCCAACCGCTGGCCGCGACGAGCACGGTGATCAAAAAGGTCAAGTGGTCCCAACCCAACAAAATGTGTTCCACGCCCAGCAGGGTGTAGTCCACCAAGACATGCCATGCTGAGCGAAAAAAGCGGTGCGTCGTTTGCAGAGGCGTCAACACCACGGCCTCGGTGTCTGGCCCCCGGCTGGCCTTGAGCGTGAGTTGGCGCTCAATCGGTGCCGAGCCAAAAAAATCAGCGACCAAGCGCAGGTCTTCGGGGGGGCTGTCAAAACTGACTTTCATCAGCATCAAAAAATAGGCTGCGCCCGCACTGGGGCTCAGGGGCGCTGGCCGGTTGGGTGGGGACGAAACCCTCTCATCCTCTTCAGCCAAGATTTGCAATTGGTCCAAGCGCCCAGGCGTGTCGCCATTGAACAAGCGAAATTGGGCCTGGACTTGTTGTTTGATGCGATCCAAGTGCTGTTGCACCTCGCGATCGGACAAGCGGCCATCGCCATCATCGTCCACCTGGGTGAGTGCCGACACTGGCAGCGCCACCATGGCCAGCACAGAGGGCCCTTGCACATGCAGGGCACCTTGCTGCGCAGGCATCAAGTGCGCGTCAGCATGGGTGGGCCACCCCAGCAGGCTCATCGCCAGGGCGATACCCAGGAAGGCTCGGCGGATCAGCCCCCCGCTTGAACCCAGTGCAAAGGGACTTGGGAACAAAACCTTCATTCGAAATTCACAATGGCCAGCGGGATTTGGTCGGTGAGCCAAAACTGGTCTTGCTGCTGGATCACCCACAGCGGGTGCAGCGCTTTGTGCACTTGCAATTGGGCTCGGCTGAATGGGGATTTGCTGAGTCCATGCGCCTGCACCCGCATCGGTGGCACATGAACCGGTATGGCTGAGGGCATTTCGAGCAAAAAGGCATGGGCCTTCAGGGCTTCGCGCAGGGCGACCAAAGGCGGCAACTGCCATTGGCGAATCGACACCTTGCCGCCAGTGGGCAACAGCATGGACGATTTGTCACCCAGCTGGGTGCTGGCCTTGTCGATGGCAGCTTGCAGCGCTTTGTCGGAAAGTTCTGCATGCAGCTTCAAAAAATCAGCCAATGGGGTTTGGGGCGCCAACACCTGGTGCAAGAGGTGGGTCAAATTCAAGCTCATTGAAAAAACAAGCTTGTCACGCCCATCGCGGTGGATGTCCATTTGGTTGTAATGCACATCGCCAGCAAGCGTCCACAAGGGGCAGGCGAGCGCCAAGACCATCAGCCAGGGGCGCAAGGAAAGCGGTGTGAATGTCATCCGCCTGTCCCAGAAATGGCTGGGTGAATCCATGCGATCGGTCTCAACCCAGCCAAATCACTGAACCGTGCCGCCCAAGTATTTGTTGGTATTGAATGCGGTTTTGGCCCGGAAGTAGGGGATCGTGGTGACCTTGCCAATGTAGGCGCCCTTCATCAACACATACATGGTGGTGGGATAAGTTGAGCCCGCCGATTGCCCAACCGGTGTGTGGTTGGCCACCGTGTGTGCGTGGTAGTGGTAACCAATGCCATCGTGATCGTGCGCCCCAAAGTCGTCCAATTGGGTGGTGTACCCCAGCATGGCGGCATCGGTAGAACCTCGGTATTTGCCAAACAAGGCAATGCCGTCGTAGCCAAAGCCAATCAAGGGCGGATGGGTCTTGTTCAAATAGTCACTGTCGTTGTACAGCGCCAGGCCAAAGCCTGCCTGGTACCCATCGCTGTGGCAATGCGGGCCACCGCCACCTTGCCCCACGTGGCAGCCACTGGCCGACAACTCGCCGGCCAAATGGGAAGGCACCAAGGTGTTGGTATAGGCCGGGAACATCACCGAGCCGTCGATCAAGATGCCGTTGTCGGCCTCATCCGCGTAGGTGTAGGCATTGGCGGCCAAAGAAGATCCCGTCCACAGGTTTTTGCTGATGACCGAAGAGTTGTCCGTCACGACACTGACCTGGCCGTAGTCGCGCATCGGGATCATTTGCACGTAGTTTTCCAGGTTAGAGAACCGCGTGACTTTGGACGTGGGGTAGGAGCCGGTGCCAGAGCCTGGTGGGTGCGGCACATCCACCAGCCCGTTGGGCGAGGCTTGGTTGCCATAGCTCACCACCACCATGAAGGGGTGGTAGACATTGCTGCTGTCTTTTTCGTTGGTGAAGTAGACATAGGGCACCAGGTTTTGCCCCGGTGTGCCGTCAGCAATGGAATCGCTGACCAGTTTGGTCGCCAAGGCTGCATCGCGGTAAGCCGTGTAAACCGCAGGCGCATAACGCAGTTTGCCGCCATTGGCTTCCACCGCGGTTTTGATGGTGGCCAGCATGGTGTTGGCGGCCGATCTGGTGTTGTCATCGGTCCCAGCTGTGGCCACTTGCGCTTTGTAGGTGCTGTTCACCGAGCGGGAAATGTCACCGAGAACACCGTTGGCCCCCTCAATTTGGCTGGTGGTCACTTTGGACATGAACGGGGCGGGTCCGTTGTCGACAAAAGCCACACCTTTGGGGTTCATGAAGGTGGGAATGCCCAAATCAATCGGTGAGTTGTACAAATACAGCGGGGTGGCCGCCGCCGTTGTGCTGACCAATGTGTAAACGCCGTTGGTGTGATTCACGTAGTGTTCGGCAGCGCTGAAGCTGGTGTCTTCGGTCCAACTGGGGGTATAGATGGTCGCGCCAGTGCCGCTGCTGACCGATGTGTAGCTATAGGTGTAGCGCTTTTTGGCCTGCAGCAGTTTGGTCGTGGGGTTGTAGGAAAAGGTCAGGTAGCCATACAGCGTCGAGGCTTTGCCAAAGTTGTTGCGGAACTTCAGTTTCTTGCCATCGTTGGCATCAAAGTCCAAGGAATTATTGGGGTGCAAATGCGAGTCAATTCGGTGGTAGCCGGTGGTGCCCTGGGCCACCAACAGAAATAACTTGGGCAGGTAGCTGGCATAGGTGGTTGATGTGGGCAAGGTGGCCGACTCTGCCGCATAGCCAGCACTGGCGCTGTAACTGCTGCCCATCGACAGGTATTTGGCATCGCTGCTGGCGCTGGCCGCGTCAGAAATCATGTAGCGCGAACGGTTGGCCACCGTGCTGGCCAACACCATGCTGCCGGAAAAACTGCGGGTCATCGCCGTCTCGAAATTGGCGGGCGTGGCATAGGCAAGTGCATCCGGTGTGACCGACATGGCGGTGGATGCGGGGCTGGAGCCGGCTGAATTGACCGCTTTGACCGCACACGAGTAACTGGTGCGATTGACCAAACCCGTGACTGAAATGGGGCTGGCCGTGCCATTGATGGAAACCGCTGCGCCATTGGTGGGGGTGCAGGTGGCGGTGAAGCTGGTGGCGGTGGCACCCGTGGTGGCGGCAGTAAAGATCACGCTGGACACGGTGTCGCCTGACGAAGCGCTCACGATGCTCGGTGCCAGGGGAATCGCTGCATTGGTCTCAGTGGTGGTGTTGGAGCCTGAAGTCGACGCCGTCAGCGTGACCGAACTGGTGGCCACATTGCTGCTGCCATCGGTGATGGTCATGGTGGCCACATAAGCGCCGGCCACATCGGCTTTGAAGCTGGGGTTGGCGGCTGTGGTGCTGGCCAGCGCGGCCGTGCTGCCCGCTGGCACTGTCAATGCCCATGAATAGGTGTAAGCGCTGCTGCTCACCACATCACCGCGCAATACAGCCGTCATGCTCACATTGCTGGTGCTGCTGACCGCTGCACTCACGCTGGGCGGCAAACCGGGGTTGAGCTTATCGGTCACCGTGGGTGTGCCGTTGAAAAACATCCAATTGGCCGAGGCGGTCTCCAGGCCCACGATGCGTTTGAGCACGCTGATGGCGTCCGATAACTCCACTTTGCCATTGCCATCCACATCGGCGGCATAGGCCTGATAGGCGGTCAATGGCACACCGCCTGTGTTGACGTCCAGGCCCACGATCATTTTGAGGATGGCAATGGCGTCTGTCAGGTCCACCGCCTTGGCCGCCACCGCCGATGTGGTGCTCGTGGCGGTTTCAATCGCCGAGGGCATGGCTTGCAATTGCAACACCGCTGCTGGTGATGGGGCAGTCTCTGATGAAGCCTGATTGCCGCTACCGCATGCTGTCAGAAAGAGGGCAAAGAGACTCACCCAACCAAAAATAAAGTTTTTCACAAACAACCTACCACTTTTCTCTTTTATGCCAATTTATCTCAATTATCAACATTTAATGGGTTGTTTTGAAACTGCATATCAAAGATATGTGCAGGTCCTTGTGTTTTTGATCTGTGCTGAGGAGAATGTTTCAAAAGGTGACCAGCAGTTCCAAGGCGCCACTGACCACAACCGTCAGACAGGGGAATTGCATGAACGAGTTGCCATATTCTGTTTCACGCGCACACACCGCGCCAAGCAGCCACCAGCAGGGCCTGCCCAAAACCCGCCAAGGTTTGGCGCACCCGGTTTTGCAACTGCTGATCCAACACAAACGCATCAACCCAACGCAAGCCCAAACCTTGGCGGGTGAGGCTGGGCCCATGGTGCAGGCCTGTGTGCGCACTGGGTTCATCGATGCGGCGGCCCTGTGCCGCTTGCTGGCCAATGCCTACAAGTTGCCCTGGCAGGATTTGGAAGAGATCAATCCGCGCAAAGTGCCGCGTCAATTGGTCGACTCCACACGCTGTCGACAACTCTGGGCCATGCCCATCGAACGCAAAGACAACGCCGTGGTGGTGGCGATTGCCGACCCCTCTGACACCCTGGCTCGCCAATCCATGGAGCAGGCCTTGCGCAGCAAGGTGCAATGGGTGGTGGCCAATGTCGATCAGCTCGAGCGCATGCTGGATTTTTATCACCCGGCGTCACAGACCCACACGGTGAGCGAAGCCGCACCCGCAGAGCCCGAAGAAGATGGCGATGCGGTGGCCTATTGGCAGCGCATCTTGGCGCAAGCCGTGGCGTGGCGGGCGTCTGACATCCACATCGAGTCGCTGGAAAACGGCTTTCAAGTGCGTTTGCGCGTCGATGGGCTGTTGCGCCCCATACCCAGCGCAGCTGCAGAGTTGCGCTTGCGCCTGCTGTCGCACATCAAGGTCTTGGCGCAAATGGACATTGCAGAAAAGCGCTTGCCGCAAGATGGCCGCATTGGCGCGGTGGTGCAAGGGCGGCGTTTTGATTTGAGGGTCAGCTCTTTGCCGACTTTGCATGGCGAGAAGTTGGTGGTGCGCCTGCTGGGCGACCAGCAACGACCGGCATTGGCGGCGCTCGGCTACGAAGCCGATGACTTGGCACACATCCACCAAGCGCTGCGCCGAACGGGTGGGATGATCATTGTTACTGGCCCCACAGGGTCTGGCAAAACCCTGTCGCTGTACGCATGCTTGGACGTGCTCAACCAAGCCCACGTCAACATCGCCAGCATCGAAGACCCGTGTGAAATGGTGGTGCCAGGCATAAACCAAGTGAATGTGAATGAACGCGCAGGCTTGGACTTTGCCACCGGTCTGCGGGCTTTTTTGCGGCAGGACCCGGATGTGTTGATGGTGGGCGAAATCCGCGACCGCACCACGGCCGGCATTGCCTTGCAAGCGGCGCAAACCGGGCACTTGGTGCTGACCACGCTGCACACCAACGACGCCCCGGGCGTGCTGTACCGCTTGATGCACATGGGTGTGGAAGCGTTTCAATTGGCCGCCAGTGTGCATCTGGTGACGGCGCAACGATTGGTACGCCGCTTGTGCGCCCAATGCAAGCGACCCAGCACCCTGGGCGCCGAGTTTGATCGGCTGGGATTGGGCGCCGCGGCCATGGCCCAGGCGGGTTTTGCCAGCGACCTTCAGCCCGACCGAGCGATTTATCAACCGGTGGGTTGTGGTGCATGCCTGGAGGGCTTCATGGGGCGGGTGGGCATCTTTCAGGTCATGCCGGTGAGCCCCACACTGGCAACGTTGCTGGTGCAAGACCAAGACCTCCACAACCTGACGGCCCAAGCCCAACGCGAGGGCATGCGCACTTTGCGCCAATCCGGCTGGCTCAAAGTGTTCAGTGGCGTCACCGCTGTGCAAGAGGTGCTTGGGGCCACCCATGCCTAGCTCCCCTTCGCCACTGTCACCACCCCAGAGGCCTCTGACGTGGTTTTCGTGGACAGGCCGCGATGCGCAAGGCCAAGACCAAAGCGGCCAAATGCCCGCCCTGGACCGCGCTGACGTTGAAGCCCATTTGCATGCGCAACGCATCCGGCCCATCCGCATCCAGCGCAAGCGTCAGCCCCAAGCGCCCCGACCAGCGCGCGCCAAGGAGGTGGCCCGCTTCACCCGCCAACTGGCCACCTTGGTGCAAGCCGGCATTCCTTTGCTGAGCGCCTTGAAACTGCTGGACAACGCCACCGAACACCCGAGCATGCGCGCCGTTGCACAAGATTTGATGGCCCAGGTGGAAAGTGGCGTGAGCCTGCACCAAGCCATGCAAACACACGCCTGCTTTGGGCCGGTTTATTTGGGGATGGTGGCGGCGGCCGAAGCTTCGGGCCAGCTGGATGTGATCTTGGCTGAGTTGGCGCAAAGTTTGGACAGCGAGCTGGGCCTGCGCGAGGCCTTGAAGTCGGCCCTGACCTATCCCCTGGCCGTGCTGGTGTTGTCGGCTGTGGTGTTGGCCATCATGCTGGCGTGGGTGGTGCCGGCCTTTGAAAGCATCTTCACCTCGATGGGTGCGGAGCTGCCCGCCCCCACACAAATGGTGTTGACCTTGAGCCGTTGGTGGGTGGCCCATGGTTGGACACTGACCGCCGCATTGTTCGCGCTGGGGATGGCGCTGCGCCATTGGTTGCGCCATGACGCCAAGGGGCAATGGGCCTTGGCACAGATGGCCTTGGCTTTACCGATATGGGGCCAGTTGGTGCAACTCGCTTGTGTGTCGCGCTGGGCGCGCACGCTTTCCAGCTTGATGCAAGCCGGTGTCTCTTTGCCTGAAGCCTTGGACATCAGTGCAAAAGCCAGCGGCAATCTTTGCTATGAGAAAAGTTTGGCCTTGGTGCGCTTGGACGTGATGACCGGAACCGCCTTGGCCCACGCTTTGGAACACGGCAGCAGCGTGAACCCTGCAAGCTGGCGTGAGGGCTTATACAGCCCGCTGTTCTCGCCCCAAGTGGTGCAAATGGTCGCGGTGGGCGAAGCCTCTGGCCGTTTGGATGACATGCTCATGCAAGTGGCACGCATGCATGAAGCACAGGTGCAATGGCTGCAAAAACGCATCGGTGTGCTGATGGAACCCACGGTGATCGTGGTCTTGGGCGTTTTGATTGGCGGCTTGGTGACGGCCCTGTACCTGCCCATTTTTCAGCTCGGCCAAGTGCTTTGAGGGCTGCATTAGACTGCGCGCATGGACAAAGTGTGGCGCATTGGTTTGACGGGCGGCATTGGCAGCGGCAAAAGCACCGCCGCCCAAGTGCTGGCCCAATTGGGCGCCGCTGTGATCGATGCCGACGCCGTGGCCCGCTCGGTCACCGCCCCAGGTGGCCCCGCCATGGCACCCTTGCGTGCGGCCTTTGGCGACGCGGTGATCGATGCCCAAGGCGGCCTGGACCGCCAACGCATGCGCGAGCTGGCCTTCAGCGATGCCAAAGCCAAAGCACAACTGGAAGCCATCGTCCACCCCTTGGTCAAGGCAGCGATCGACGGACAAGCGCAGTCGGCCCTGGACGCTGGCGCCCGGGTGCTGGTGTTTGACATCCCTTTGCTGGTGGAGTCGGGGCGCTGGCGCGAGCGGGTGGATGGGGTGTTGGTGATCGATTGCAGCGAAGACACCCAAATCGCCCGGGTCCAAGCGCGCAATGGCTGGCCGAGAGCGCAAATTCTGGCGGTCATTCAAGCCCAGGCCACGCGGGCCCAAAGGCAGGCCGCTGCCGATTGGCTGATCCTCAATGAGGGCCTGGGGCTGGATGCCTTTGAAGCAGCGGTGGCCCAACTCGCCCGCCAGTGGGGCTTGCCCACCCCAGGACGGGATTCGGCGTGACCGAAATGCGCCCGCGCCACTGAAAAACAGCGGCCAGGGCCCCATTTGGCCCTGTCGGACGCGGTTATCATTGCGGCTGGAAACCGACGCGCAGTGATCCTCTACGAGCACCCCTTCAACGAAAGAGTCCGCACCTACTTGCGGCTGGAGCATTTGTTCCATCGTTTTGATGAATTGATCACCCGTGAGCCCGCTGTTGACCACCACTTTGCCCTGACCACCTTGTTTGAATTGGTAGATGTCGGTGGCCGGGCCGACCTCAAAACCGAGGTGCTCAAAGACCTGGAAAAAAATCGCCAGCAGTTTTTATCGTACCGGGGCAACCCCTCGGTGTCCGAGTCGGTATTGAACGAACTCATTGCCGAGCTGGATGTGCACCTGGAATTGCTCAAGTCCTTGTCGGGCCGCATCGGCCAGGCCGTGACCGACAACGAGTGGCTGTCGAGTTTGCGCAACCGCTCCAGCATCCCAGGTGGCACTTGTGGCTTTGACCTGCCTTTCTACCATTCGTGGCAGCAACACCCCAGCGCTCAACGCTGTCAAGATTTGCGCCAATGGGGCGAGAGCCTGCGTCCCTTGCAAAACGCCGTCAACTTGCTGCTGCGCTTGTTGCGCGACAACGGCATGACCCAAAAAGTAGTGGCCGCTGCAGGCCAATTTCAGCAAGCCCTGCCCCAAGGACGCTTTCAGTTGATGCGCTTGCGCTTGGATGCGCAACATGGCCTGATCCCAGAAATCAGCGGCAACCGCTTGATGATCTGGGTGCGCATGATGAAGGCCGATGAAGCCGGTCGCATGCAAGCGAGCAACCAAGACGTCACCTTTGAAGTGGCCTTGTGCGTCTGAGCCCCCTTGCAGCGCATTGACTCGGGCACTCGGACCAAGCACGGCACCAGGATGGAAGCGCGCACCGTCAGATGCCCTGGATGCGGCGGGGACAGTTTGTATGCCCCAACCAACCCCTACCGGCCTTTTTGCTCCAAGGGCTGCAAAAACCACGACTTCGGCGCCTGGGCCAGCGAGCAACATCGCCTGCCTGACGACACCCCCAGCGACGATTTCGACACCCCTGGCAACCTGCCCACGCCACCCCTGCCCCAGTGACCCCTAGATGCATCTAAGCCTGGTGGGTGGGCCCCATGTGAGCGCGTTCTTCGGCCAACCACTGCAGCACCGGCAGCGTGCCAGGCAGCACAGGGGTGACTTGCACCGGCAAAGACTGCCATGCAAAGGTTTGCCCCTCGCGCATTTGCATCTCGCCTTGCCAAGCAGTGACTTTGCAAAAGTTGAGCTGCACCCAAGCATGGGGGTAGTCCACTTGGGTGCTGCGCCAAGGATCAACCTGGCTGATGCGAATGCCCAGTTCTTCCTCCAATTCACGGCCCAGGGCTTGTTCCACGCTTTCACCGGACTCCAGCTTGCCACCTGGGAACTCCCAATAGCCCGCATATACCTTGCCCGGCGGACGTGAGGTCAACAAGAAGCGCCCATCGGGTTGGATGAGCACGCCCACAGCCACTTGTACCAAAGGCCTGTCTGGCCCGCCTTGGCGCGCCACGGATCCGTCGGCCACCAGGGGTGGGTTCACGTGGCGCTGCGCCCCACGTGGTGGCCCGCAAAGTCGCGGGCAAACTGGTGCGCCACGCGACCGCTGCGCGAGCCGCGCTCGAGTGCCCACACCAAGGCCTGGGGACGGGCCGCCTCAAACAGCGCGGGCGACACACCCAAAGCGGACAACCACTGGGTGACGATGGTGAGGTACTCGTCTTGTGTGAACGGGTAAAAGCTCACCCACAAACCGAAACGCTCGGACAGGGAAATTTTTTCTTCAATCACTTCACCCGGATGCACTTCACCGTCTTCGGTGTGGGTGTAAGAGAGGTTGTCTTTCATGTACTCCGGCAACAAATGACGGCGGTTGCTGGTGGCGTAAATCAACACATTGGGAGACGCCGCCGAGACGGTGCCGTCCAAAATGGACTTGAGGGCTTTGTAGCCGGACTCACCCTCTTCAAAACTCAGGTCATCGCAATAGATGATGAATTTTTCGGGGCGCTGGGCGACCAGGTCCATGATGTCGGGCAAATCCGTGAGGTCGGCTTTGTCGACTTCGATCAGGCGCAGGCCTTGGGGCGCATAGTGGTTCAAGCAGGCTTTGATCAGCGACGATTTGCCCGTGCCCCGTGCCCCGGTGAGCAAAACGTTATTGGCCGACAAACCTTGCACAAACTGCTCGGTGTTTTGCTGGATTTTTTCTTTTTGTGGCTCGATCTCTTTGAGGTCTTCCAGTTTCAAAGGGGCGACATGCGCGACTGGCTCCAAGGCGCCATGGCCGCTGGCGCGCTTGCGGTAGCGAAAAGCAACACTGGCCGACCAATCGGGCGCCGACAAAGGGCGGGGCAGGACCAACTCCACCCGGTCCATCAAGGCGTGCAAACGCTCGACCAGGGCATCAAATTTATCGTTCATGAAAAGGCGCTCGTAAAAACCTGCAGGGTGCAGGCGCTCAACTTCTGTAGTCGGCGTTGATGGTGACGTACTCGTGGCTGAAGTCACAGGTCCACACGGTGTCGGTGGCTGGACCGCGACCGAGCACCACCCGCACCGTGATTTCGGATTGCTTCATGATGCGCTGACCATCGGCTTCTTGGTAACTGGGGCTGCGCCCGCCGTTCACGGCCACTTGCACATCGTCCAGATACAAATCGATGTGGGCTTGGTCCAAATCCGCAATACCGGCATAGCCCACCGCCGCCAAGATTCGGCCCAAGTTCGGGTCGCTGGCGAAAAATGCGGTTTTCACCAAGGGCGAATGGGCAATGGCATAAGCCACTTGGCGACATTCGGCAGCATCGCGCCCACCCTCAACGGTGACGGTGATGAATTTGGTCGCCCCCTCACCATCGCGCACGATGGCCTGGGCCAATTGGCGCGACACCTGCATCAAAGCATGGCGCAAAGCTTGGCCATCGGGGGAAGCCCAATCGGTGATGGTCGGGTGCTTGGCCTTTTGGGTCGCCATCACGATGAAGGAGTCGTTGGTCGAGGTGTCGCCATCGACCGTGATGCGGTTGAACGAAGCCTCAGCCAAGTCGTGGGCCAGTGCTTCCATCAAACCAGGAGAAATGCAGGCATCGGTGGCCACAAAACCCAGCATGGTGGCCATGTTGGGGCGGATCATGCCGGCGCCCTTGCTGATGCCCGTGACCATCACCGGCACACCCGACAACGTGACCTGCACGGAAAAGGCCTTGGCCACGGTGTCGGTGGTCATGATGCCGTGCGAGGCTTGCAACCAGTGGTCTGCCTGGGCCGCCGCGATGGCAGCGGGCAAACCGGCCACGATGCGCTCGTGGGGCAGCGGTTCCATGATGACGCCGGTGGAGAACGGCAACACTTGTTGCGGCTTGATGTGGAGTTGCTCGGCCAAAGCCGCGCACACCGCTTGGGCATCCAACAAACCTTGCGCACCGGTGCCAGCATTGGCCACCCCGGTGTTGATCACCAGTGCACGAATGGCTTGGCCACTGGCCAAATGCGCGCGGCACAACTGCACGGGCGCGGCACAAAAACGGTTTTGGGTGAACACACCGGCCACCGCCGCGCCAGGGTCGAGCAAAAACACGGTGAGGTCTTTGCGGTTGGCTTTGCGCACGCCCGCCTCCACCACACCGATGCGCAAACCAGCCACCGGATGCAAGTCACCGGCCTGGGGGGGCAATAAGTTCACAGCCATTTTTTAAGCCAGCTTGCCGTGGCAGTTTTTGAATTTTTTGCCGCTGCCGCAGGGGCAGGGTTCGTTGCGCCCCACTTTGGCCAACCCCTGCGGGGCCAACTCGAATTCGCTGGTGGGGCCGGCATAGGTATAGGCCTCGCCGGTTTCGCTGGGCGCGGTATAGGTCACGTTGCTGATCTTCTCAGCCTGCGCTTCCAAGGCTTGGGCAGCTTCGTCAATTTGTTGCTGCGATTGGATTTGCATGTTCATCAAGATGCGGGTCACTTCGGCCTTGACTTGGTCCAGCAACTGACCAAACAGCTCAAATGCCTCGCGCTTGTACTCTTGCTTGGGTTGCTTTTGGGCATAACCACGCAAGTG
>CAXNFO010000015.1:0-14740 GCA_964201395.1 Limnohabitans sp. | reverse complement strand
ATGGTTTTTCTTCCACCTTGACCAACAAATCCACCTGGTCAAAACTGCCCGACACCTCTTGGGTTTCGATATTGACATCTTTGAAATAGCCCAGACGCTTTAAACGGTCCCGCGAGAGCTTGATGCGCTCTCCGTCATACCAAGCCGATTCGAGTTGCCGAAACTCCCGGCGAATGATTTCGTCGCGAGTTCGGCTGTTGCCGGTGAGGTTGATTTTGCGCACATAGGCACGCCTGGACGGGTCGGCCTGCAAAACCAAGGCAACACGGTTGGTGGTTCGATCAATTTCGTTGATGGCCTCGACGCGGGCAAAAGCAAAGCCGAAATTGCCAAAATACTCGGTGAAAGCGGCCGTGGTTTTGGTCACATCTTCGGCGTTATAGGCCTGCCCCACTTTGATGCCAATCATGGTCTTGAATTCATCGTCCTTGCCCAGGTAATAACCTTGCAATCGGACCGATGACACCGCAAACATTTCACCTTCAAAGATGTTGATGGTGACGCTCAGATCTTGCTTGTTGGGAGAAATAGACACCTGGGTGGATTCAATGCGAAAGTCCAGGTAGCCACGGGCCAGATAAAAAGAACGCAAGGTCTCTAAATCCGCATTCAATTTCGGACGTGAATAGCGATCTGATTTGGTGTACCAACTCATCCAATTGCCGGAGTTCAAGTCCATCAAATCCTCCAGGGTGGAAGACTTGAAAACCTTGTTGCCCACAAACTGAATTTGCTTAATCTTGGCCATGTCGCCTTCGGTCACATTGAAGGTGAGATTGACCCGGTTGCGCTCGACCGGCGTGATGGTGGTGACAATTTCGACACCGTAGAGGCTGCGGTTAACGTACTGGCGCTTGATATCTTGCTCGGCCAAATCGGCCAAAGATCGGTCATAAGGTCGTCCATCGGACAAACCAATTTCTTTCAAGGCTTTGCGCAAAGCTTCTTTGTCGAATTCTTTGGTGCCAATGAAATCAATGCTGGCGATGATGGGGCGCTCTTCGAGCAGCACGACCACCACATCGTCTTTGACCTCGATGCGGATGTCTTTGAACAAGCCCAGGCCGAACAAGGCACGAATCGCTGCGGTGCCTTTTTCGTCGGTATAAGTCTCGCCCACGCGAAATGGCAAGGTGGCAAAAACAGTCCCTGGCTCAACCCGTTGCAAGCCCTCAATGCGAATATCACGCGCTGTGAACGGTGCCACAGCCCAGGCCAAGCCAATGGTCAAGGCACACAGCGTCAATGTTTGAGCAATTCGACACAAGGCTCGGGAAATCAAAGCATTCATGTTGTGATGGGGGTTTGAGATTGCACCGGAAGCCATTCTTCAAAAAAGCCAGCGAGCCACATCGTTGTAAAGGGCCACGGACATCAAAGAGAGAACCGCTGCCACACCCACTTTTTGCAGCCCGGCCATCCAAGCCGGAGCAGGTGGTGACCCTGTTACTGCCTCCCAAAGATAACACATCAAGTGACCGCCATCCAAGACGGGGATGGGAAGCAAATTCAGCACCGCCAAGCCAATGCTGACAAAAGCCAGAAATGCCAAGAAAGAGGTCCACCCACGCTCAGCCGATTGGCCCGCCTGCTCAGCCATGGTCACGGGGCCAGACAGGTTGCCCCAGGAAGCCTGCCCCACCAACATCCGCGAAAAAATTTGCACCGTGGTCACCGACAACTCCCAACACCTTTGGCCCGCCAGCAGCGCCGCATTCAAAGGGTCGTGGCGCACCAAACTTTGGGCTGGGGGCTCACCCAAACGCACCCCCACACGACCCACCCATGCCTGGCCTTCCGGCGCGCGCTCAGGTTTGACTTCAATCAGCAATCCGCTGTCGCCGCGGCGCTGTACCTCCCATATTTGCACTTTGGGCGGGTCTGATTGCCCCGCCTGGCGGATGAGTTGGCGCAATTCACTGGCGTCCTCGGGCGCTTTACCGTCCACCCGCAAAACTCGGTCGCCGCGCTTGATGCCTGCAGCCTGGGCCACACTGCCCACCACCACCTCAGTCACGACCGGGGCCGTCCATGCCCCTTGCAAACCCAGGTTGCGAAGCCATTGGGCGTCGCTGGTGTCAGATGGCACTTGCGTCAAGTCGATTTGAAGCGTCCGTTGTCGGCCTGTGTCACGCGACTGCACCACCACATCCATCACCTCACCGGCGTTTTGCATCAATGCCCAATTGAAATCTGACATCGATAAAACGTCTTGTGGAGCGCCACCATCAGTGGCCACGCTCAACACCTGATCACCACTGCGCAAACCCGCTTGGTCGGCCAGAGATGCGGGCACAGGCTTGGCCAAGATGGCTTGGGGCATGGACACCCCCCAGACATTCAAAAACCACAGCAACGCAAAGGCAAGGATTAAATTGGCCAAAGGACCGGCCGCCACGATGGCCGTGCGACGCCACAAGCTTTGCCGATTGAAGGCCCGATGTTGCTCATGAGGTAGCACCTCAGACTCGGCTTCATCAAGCATGCGCACGTAGCCGCCCAGCGGAATCCAGCCCACCACAAATTCGGTGTCTTGACCATCGATGGGGCGGCGAGAACGCCAACGCCATATGGGCCGGCCCAAACCAATGGAAAACTGCAACACCTTAACACCACACGCCACCGCCGTGCGGTAATGTCCGTATTCGTGAACGGTGATCAACACCGCCAACGCCACCAAAAAAGCAAGCACTGTCACAAATATTGCCTCAGGCGTTCCAGCGCTGGCACACGCTCAAAGCTGTGCGTCTGGCTTGTTGATCGATGCCCAAGACATCCTCCAAAGTGACTGGCGCTGTGGGCAGGCAAATCGATAAAGTTTCCAAATTGAGGTGGTGGATTTGGTCGAAACGAATGCGCCCATTCAAGAAAGCATCCACGCCCACTTCATTGGCGGCATTCAGGACGGCCGTGGTACCTGGGGCCGCCCGCAACACTTGCCAAGACAAGGACAGGCCAGGGAATCGGCGCGGGTGATCCAAACTGTCAATGGCCTCAAAGGTCATCGCAGACAGGGTTTGGAAGTCGAGGGCCTGCGCCCCCGAGGCAATGCGCTCTGGCCAGCCCAAACCAAAGGCAATGGGCACCCGCATATCGGGCGTACCCAACTGAGCCACCACCGATGTGTCGCGGTACTGGACCATGGAATGGACGATGCTTTGGGGGTGGATCACCACCTCGATGCGTTCGGGCGCCAGACCAAAGAGGTAGCGCGCCTCAATCACTTCCAATGCCTTGTTCATCATGGTGGCCGAATCGACGGATATTTTTCGCCCCATCTGCCAATTGGGATGGGCACAGGCTTGGTCAGGGGTGACCGATGACAACTCGTCAACCGGGCGCTGTCTGAACGGGCCCCCAGATGAAGTCAGGATGATTTTCTCCACCCGCGCATCCCAGGTGCTGGCGTCTTCGGGCAAGGATTGAAAGATGGCCGAATGCTCACTGTCAATGGGCAGCAACCTGGCACCGCCTTCGCGCACGGCGCTTAAGAAAACCTCCGCGCCCACCACCAAGGCCTCCTTGTTGGCCAACAACAAACGCTTGCCTGAGCGGGCAGCTGCCAGGCAAGAAGACAAGCCAGCAGCACCCACAATGGAAGCCATCACCGTGGTGACTTCGCTGTCGCAAGCCACTTGGTCCAAGGCGGCAGGGCCAGACAACACCTCGACCGGCAAACCCAGCTCACGCACTTTTTCGCGCAATTGAACAGCATGGGGAGGGCTGCTCATGACCGCAAAGCGGGGTAAAAAACGCTGGCACTGCGCCAGCATGGTGTCGACTTGAACCGCAGCCGTCAACGCAAAAACCGAAAACAAATCAGGGTGGCGGGCGACCACATCCAAGGTGTTGTTGCCAATCGAGCCGGTGGAGCCCAAGATGGTGAGAATTTGCTTCACGGCCTGGCTCCGGCTTGCACCAGCATCAGGGCCAAAGGCAAGGTGGGCAACAAAGCGTCGACCCGATCCAAGACACCGCCATGACCGGGCAACAAGGCGCTGCTGTCTTTGACACCTGCGCTGCGCTTGACCAATGATTCGGCCAAATCGCCCATCACGCTGACACCCACCAAGAGGGTCACGCCCAAGATGGCCCATGCCACCGAATGCTGAAGCAGCATGCTAAAAACACTGGGGCCCCAACTGGACTGCTGCGCATCCAATAGCGGCCAAGTCAGCGCCAATAAGCTCACCGCCAAGACACCGCTGAAGACGCCCTCCCAACTTTTGCCTGGGCTGATGTGGATGGCCAGTTTGCGTCGGCCAAAGGCACGGCCTCCAAAATAAGCGGCCACGTCGGCCACCCAGACCAAAGCCAAAACAGACAACAAGTAATTGGCGCCCATGTGCTTGGACTGGCACAAAGCCAACCAAGTGAGCCACAAGACCAAGATGCCACCGACCCATCGGGCCAGCTGGGGCCACAAGCCCCAACCCATGACACCGCGGCGCAGCATCCAGGAGCCGCCCACCAACCAACCCAAGCCCGCCAACCACCACAGCAGTGCCGGGGCTTGAGAGGACCAGCCGGCCCACCAACTGGCAACACACAAAGCCAAGCAAACGCACACCAAGATCAAGGAAGTGCGAGGACCCAGACCGTTCAAGCGCCCCCACTCCCAACTGGCCGCAGCCATCAACACCAGGGTGAGCAATGCCAAGGGCTCGGGGGGCGTTGCAAACAATGCCGGCAATAGAAGCGCCAACAAAACCAAGGCGGTGGTGATGCGCTGCTTGAGCATGAAACCTTGGCCGTCTCAGACGGACATGATGTCCTGCTCTTTGGCCGCGATCAGTTTGTCCACTTCGGCAATGTGCTTGTCGGTGGTTTTTTGCACCTCGGCCTCGGAACGCTTTTGCTCATCTTCAGAGGCCAATTTGTCCTTGACCAATTTTTTCACCGCATCGTTGGCATCACGGCGCAAATTTCGAATCGCCACCTTGGCGTTTTCGCCTTCGCTGCGAACCACCTTGGTCAACTCCTTGCGCCGCTCTTCGGTCATCGGCGGCATCGGAACACGGATCAAGTCACCCATGGAAGCGGGGTTGAGGCCCAGATCGCTGTCACGGATGGCTTTTTCGATTTTGGCGCCCATGCCCTTTTCCCACGGTTGCACGCTGATGGTGCGGGCATCGAGCAAGCTGACATTGGCCACCTGAGTGATGGGGGTCATGTTGCCGTAGTAATCCACTTGCACCGAGTCCAGCAAACCGGGGTTGGCCCGGCCAGTGCGGATTTTGGTCAGGCCATGGCCAAAAGCTTGAATGGATTGGTCCATTTTGCTTTCCATGGTTTTTTTGATGTCAGCGATGGTCATGCGACTTGTCTCCTGTGCTGAAGGTTGTTCAGGCGTGGACCAAGGTGCCTTCGTCCTCGCCCATGATCACCCGTTTGAGGGCACCATTTTTGACGATGGAAAAAACCTTGATGGGCAACTTTTGGTCGCGGCACAAGGCAAACGCCGTGGCATCCATGATGCCCAAATTTCGCCCAATGGCTTCGTCGAAACTGATGGTGCTGTACCTTGTGGCAGAGGGATCTTTGTGCGGATCAGCCGTGTAAACGCCATCGACCTTGGTGGCTTTGAGGACCACTTCAGCACCAATTTCAGCCCCGCGCAAAGCGGCTGCCGTGTCGGTGGTGAAGAATGGGTTGCCGGTGCCCGCAGCGAAAATAACCACCTTGCCTTCTTCCAGATATTGCAAGGCCTTGGGGCGCACATAGGGCTCCACCACCTGCTCGATGCCAATGGCTGACATCACACGGGCCGTCAAACCAGCTTTGTTCATGGTGTCAGCCAAAGCCAAGGCATTCATGACGGTGGCCAGCATGCCCATGTAATCTGCTGTGGCGCGGTCCATGCCAACTGACCCACCAGCGACGCCGCGAAAGATATTGCCGCCACCAATCACGACGGCCAATTGCACGCCCAAACGGGTGACTTCGGCCACCTCTTCAACGATGCGCACAATGGTCGCGCGATTGATGCCAAAAGCATCATCCCCCATCAATGCCTCCCCAGACAGCTTGAGCAGTATGCGCTGATGGGCGGGCTTGGGCGATGGCATGTTCAGGTTCCTTGCAGATCAGTCAAAGTGTAATGGCAGTCCCTGGCAAAACGACGCCTAAGAACCAGGTCACACCGAACTTCCTGCCCGGCGTGACCTTGACTTTATCAAGCGCCTTGCTTGGCGGCCGCCACCTGGGCAGCCACCTCGGCAGCGAAATCATCGACCTTTTTCTCAATGCCTTCGCCGACCACATACAAAGTGAATGAGTGGATGGTGGTTTGGGTGGCCTTGAGCATTTGCTCAACCGTTTGCTTGTCGTTCTTCACAAACACCTGGTTGAACAGCGACACTTCTTTGAGGTATTTTTGGACCGATCCTTCGATCATTTTGGCTGCGATATCAGCGGGCTTGCCCGATTCAGCCGCCTTGGCGGTGGCGACCGATCGCTCTTTTTCGATCAAATCGGCAGGCACATCTTGGCTGGTCAATGCCACGGGTTTCATCGCCGCCACATGCATGGCCACGTCCTTGGCAGCTTGCGCGTCACCGGTGTACTCGACGGCCACACCAATGCGCGTGCCATGCAAGTAGTGAGCGAAATCATGGCCGCGATCGAAACGCACGAAACGGCGCAGGCTCATGTTCTCGCCAATCTTGCCAATCAAGCCTTTGCGGACATCATCCAAAGTAGGGCCAAACCCGTCTTGGCTGTAGGGCAGGCCGGCCAATGCGGTCACGTCGCTGGGGTTGTGCAAAGCCACCAACTCAGCCGTGGCGCTCACCAAGGCCAAAAAGCTGTCGTTCTTGGTGACAAAGTCGGTTTCACAATTGAGTTCGACCAGGGCACCCACTTTGCCATGGGCATGGGCAGCAACAACACCCTCAGCGGTGATGCGGCTGGCGGCTTTGCCAGCCTTGCTGCCGAGCTTGACACGCAGCAACTCTTCGGCCTTGGCCATGTCGCCCTCGGCTTCGGTCAAGGCTTTTTTGCACTCCATCATGGGGGCATCGGTTTTGGCGCGCAGTTCGGCGACCATGCTTGCTGTGATTGCGACCATTGGTGTTCTCCGTTAGATATTAAATGATGTTCAAAAAATAAAGTTGTGAAAAAGGGGCTGCTCGAGCCCCTTTTGGCAAACGCCTGTATGGGGAAATATCAGGCGGAAGCGGCCTCATTGACCTCAACAAACTCGTCATCGCCTTCGGTGACCGCTTTGACGATGTCATTGACGGCATTGGCACGGCCTTCCAAGATCGCATCGGCAATGCCGCGCGCATACAAAGTCACGGCCTTGGAAGAATCGTCGTTGCCAGGAATCACGTAGTCAATGCCTTCGGGCGAGTGATTGGTATCGACCACACCAATCAGCGGAATGCCTAATTTTTTGGCTTCAGCAATGGCAATTTTGTGAAAGCCCACATCGATCACAAAGATCGCATCGGGCAGCGTGACCATGTCTTGGATGCCGCCAATGTCTTTTTCCAGCTTTTCGAGTTCGCGGGCAAACATCAACTGCTCTTTTTTGCTCATGGCATCCAAGCCCAGCTCTTGCTGAGCCTTCATGTCCTTGAGTCGCTTGATGGATGTTTTGACGGTTTTGAAGTTGGTCAACATGCCACCAAGCCAGCGCTGATCCACGTAGGGAACGCCTGCGCGCTGGGCCTCTTGTGCGACAGTGTCGCGGGCTTGGCGCTTGGTGCCCACCATCAAAACGGTGCCACGGTTGGAGGCCAATTGACGCACGAACTTGGTTGCCTCTTGAAACAAGGGCAGTGTTTTTTCCAAGTTGATGATGTGGATTTTGTTGCGATGACCGAAGATGAACGGTGACATCTTGGGGTTCCAAAAGCGGGTTTGGTGTCCGAAATGGACGCCGGCTTCTAGCATTTCGCGCATGGTGACTGACATGGTATTTCTCCAAAGGTTGGGTCTAAAATCCAGCCCTTCATTGGCCCGCTTGTCAAAGCGTGCCAACACCTTGTGGGGGCTGGTTTGGGATTGATTTATCGTCCGCAAAGGCCATTGCCTTCACGCCAACAAAACCCAATGATATTAACACACCCACACACCACCCTTGCCCCCTGTGACGGGGTTGCTCCATGAAGGTCGCCGTCATTGGTGCGGGGATTGTTGGCGTGACCACCGCCTATGAGTTGGCTCGCCAAGGCCACAGCGTCACGGTATTCGAGCGCCATGGCAGCGTGGGCGAGGAAACCAGTTTTGCCAATGCGGGCGTGATCGCGCCCGGTTACGTCACACCATGGGCCGCGCCGGGCATGCCTTGGAAGGTTTTGCGGCATTTGTTGGGGCGCCATGCACCAGTGCGTTTGGGCTGGCCCAGTGGCGCAGAACTGTCTTGGATGACGTCTTGGCTCAAAGCCTGCCGGACCAGCCATTTCTTTGCCAATCGAGAGCGGATGATGCGCTTGGCGTTTTACAGCCGCGAACAACTGCATGAAACCACCGCGCGTGAGCGCATCGAATTTGACCGCTCTGAAGGCTATATGGTGCTGCTGCGCAGCGCCAAAGACCTGGCCCTGGCGCAAAACAGTTTGCAATTTTTAAGCGAAGCCGGTGTGACCCACAAACTGCTCGATGCCGAGCAAGCCCTGGCGCTAGAGCCGGCATTGAACCCGGAAACTGCGCTGCATGCGGCCATCCACGTACCCCAAGACGAGGTGGGCAATTGCCGTCAATATGCCCTGCTGCTCAAACAAAAGGCCGAAAACATGGGCGTGCGGTTTGCCTTCAACACCTCGCTGCTGCCTCTTTCTCGCAGCCACCCCACCCAATTACTCGTCAAAGGCGCAAGCGCTGCGCTGAGCCATGAGGCCGTGGTTGTCTGTGCCGGCATGGGCAGCTTGCCACTGCTGCGGCCTGTGGGTGTGCAACTGCCCATGATTGCCGTTCATGGCTATTCGGTCACGGCGGCCATTCGCAACCCCTTAGACGCCCCGCGCAGCGGCCTGATGGACGAACGCTACAAAGTGTCCATTTCCCGTTTGGGTCAGCGCATCCGTGTGGCGGGCAGCGCTGAGGTGGGAGGCTCTGCGCAAAAGCACAACCCAGCGGCCTTGGAGACTTTGTACAAAGTGCTGAGCGATTGGTTCCCCGGCGGGGCCAAAATTTCCGACAACTTGCAAATTTGGAAAGGCGCGCGACCCATGATGCCCGATGGCCCGCCGATTTTGGGTCCCAGTGGTGTGCCCGGTGTGTGGCTCAACTTGGGCCATGGCTCCAGCGGCTGGGCATTGGCCAGCGGCAGTGCCAAGCTGGTGAGCGATATGGTCAGCGGTCGAACGCCAGAAATTGACATGAGTGGCTTGGGCATCGATCGCTTGCGGTCTTGACACCTTCACCACCCAACCACATGCAAAGAATCTCGCCTCTGTTCGAATGGCCTTTGCATGGCATGACAAAAACACGGGCGATGGAAACCCATGCCCTGAGCACCCAGCCACATCCCAGCCTGATGCAACGCGCCGGCGAATCCGCGGCCCGACTGGCCATGGCCTGGGCGCCGCATGCCCAACGCATTTGGATCGCTTGCGGCCCTGGCAACAACGGCGGCGACGGTTTGCACGCTGCCGTGCATCTGCATCAACGGGGCAAAAGCGTTTGGCTCACCTTATGTCCAGGCAAGCAGCCATCCATGGACACACTGGCCGCTTTGGATCGGGTGAAAAAAGCAGGCATCCCCATCCACGATCAAGCCCCCACCGAATGGGATTTGGGCATCGACGCCTTGTTGGGGCTGGGCCATGACCGCCCTCCAGAAGGCCGGTTGCAACAGCACTTACAACTGTTGCGCCAAGCACCCAGCCCATTGCTGTGCGTGGATGTGCCCACCGGTCTGATGTCGGACAGCGGCCAATGGTTGGGCCCAGCATCGAGCCCCCAGCGCGCCTTCCCATTGGCCACTTTGAGCTTGCTGACCCTCAAGCCAGGTTTGTTCACCCACCAAGGCAAAGATGCATCCGGCGAAGTGTGGTTCGATGATCTGGCCCACCCAGCAGGCCCATCGCATCCGCCAGATGCCTGGTTGATCTCGCCCGCGTCGCTCAGGCCCAAAGCCCACCAAAGCCACAAAGGCAGCCATGGCCAGGTGTTGGTGTTGGGTGGCGCACCCGGCATGACAGGCGCCGCCATTTTGGCCGGGCTGGCTGCGTTGCAAGGGGGCGCGGGCAAAGTGTTCTTGGGCTTGCTCAACCCCCATGCCCTAGCAGGTGTGCAAACCCAATATCCCAGCCTCATGACCATGGCACTGGACCCCAACACCAATTTGGCGCACACGGTGGTGTGTGGGTGTGGCGGCGGAGATGCGGTCCGCCCGCTCTTGCCCAGGGTGCTGTCTCGGTCGTCCCAATTGGTGCTGGATGCCGACGCACTCAATGCCATCGCCCAAGACAGCGCCCTGCAAACCCTGCTGGCCCGCAGGGCGAGCGCTGGCTTGGCCACGGTGCTCACACCGCACCCCTTGGAAGCGGCGCGCTTGCTGGGTTGCGCGGTGGCACAAGTGCAAATGAATCGACTGGCCGCTGCACAAGAGTTGGCCCAGCGCTGGTTGTGTGTGGTGGTGCTCAAAGGATCGGGCACCGTGATTGCGGCACCCAACGAAACACCGGCGATCAACCCAACTGGCAATGCCCGATTGGCCTGCGCCGGCACAGGCGATGTGCTGGCTGGCTTGGTGGGGGCGGCGATGGCACGTGGCTTGGCAGCAAGGACAGCCGCGCATTTGGCGGTTTTCCAACATGGTCTGGCTGCAGACCGCTGGCCCGACAACAAAGCATTCAGCGCCGAAGCACTGGCCCAAACCGTTCGCTTGTGATGCGCCTGGTGGCGAAAAAAGCGCTTGCGTTCAGCCCCGACCGGCGAAAGGCATTTTGGTGGCCATGATGGTTTGAAACATCACATTGGCCTCCAAGGGAAGGTTGGCCATGTGCAGCACGGCCTGACCCACCAAATTCACATCCATCAAAGGCTCCACAGCAATTTGTCCGTTGGCTTGCAAAATGCCAGTGGCCATGCGCATGGCCATGTCGGTGCCTGCATTGCCCACATCGATTTGGCCCACGGCAATGTTGTACTTGCGGCCGTCCAAAGAGGCGGTTTTGGTCAAACCTTTGACCGCATGCTTGGTAGCGGTGTAGGCAATGGAGTTGGGGCGTGGCGTGGTGGCCGAAATCGAGCCGTTGTTGATGATGCGACCGCCTTGGGGCGATTGGGATTTCATCACCATGAAGGCTTGTTGAATGCAATAAAACATGCCGTTGAGGTTGATGTCCACCACCTGTTTCCATTGCTCGATGGTCAACTCCTCCAAAGGCACGCCAGGGGCACCCACACCAGCGTTGTTGAACAGCACGTCCACCCTGCCCCACTTTTGAACGGTGGCAGCAAACATGGCCTTGACAGAGACTGGATCGGCGACATCGGTGGGCACAACCAAGGCTTCATCGGACTTGGCCCCCAATTCGGCGACCACCGCTTGCAAGGGCTCTGCGCGGCGACCCGCCAAGGTCACACGGTAACCGGCGCCCAACAAGGCTTGAACTGTGGCTTTGCCAATGCCCGTACCGGCGCCAGTGATGATTGCGATTTTGGGGCTGCTCATTCGGTGGTCCTCTTCAATGCGATTTTTGTTGGGGTTCAGCGCTTTTTGCGCCCTTTGCCTTTGGCCACTGCTTTTTTCACAGCGGCCTTGAGGGCTTGGATGGGTGATTTTGCCGCACGTTGCGGCGCGCTGGCCTTGCCCAGACCTTTGCCACTGCGCTTGCCGCGGGTGGGTGGCGGAACATTCAAACCGGATGCCGCAGGGCCTTTGCTGGTCAAGGGCGTGCCTTCGGTGACCAGCCGAAAATCGATTTTTCGACCATCCAAATCGACCCGGCTGACTTGGATGCGCACCCGCGTGCCAATCGCAAACCGTATTCCGGTGCGCTCGCCACGCAGTTCTTGGCGCACCTCATCCAAGCGGAAAAAGTCACCACCCAACTCGGTGATGTGCACCAAACCTTCTACATACAAGTTGTCCAACGTGACGAACAAGCCAAAACCTGTCACGGCAGTGACCACGCCACCATACTCCTCGCCCAAATGCTCGCGCATGAACTTGCATTTGAGCCAGGCTTCGACGTCACGGCTGGCTTCATCGGCACGGCGCTCAAAAGCGCTGCAATGCAAGCCTGCCGCTTCCCAACCACTGGCGTCGGGCCCAGCAGCAACAGGTTTAACCGCTTTGGCCACGGCACCCGGGGCTGGTTTTTTGGTGATTTTGAATCGACCTGGGGGCTCTGGCGGCCGCACCGGCAGCTTGTAGGTTTTCTTGCCCAAGATGGCCTTGATCACGCGGTGCACCAGCAAATCAGGGTAACGGCGAATCGGGCTGGTGAAATGCGTGTAGGCCTCAAAGGCCAAGCCAAAGTGACCGCTGTTGGTGGGCGTGTAAATGGCTTGTTGCATGGAGCGCAGCAACATGCTGTGGATTTGCTGGGCGTCGGGCCGCTCTTTGGTCGCTTGCGCAATCGCCTGGTATTGCGCAGGGCTGGGGTTGTCGCTGATCGACAAGCCCAATCCCAAAGCCTTGAGGTAATTGGCCAAAGTTTCGCGTTTTTCGGGGGTCGGTCCCTCATGCACCCGAAACAATGCGGCGTGCTTGCTTTGCAAAATGAAGTCTGCGCTGCAGACATTGGCGGCCAACATGGCCTCTTCGATCAAGCGATGGGCATCGGTGCGCACACGGGGCACGATTTTTTCAATCCGCCCGCTGTCGTCGCACACGATTTGGGTTTCGGTGGTTTCAAAGTCCACCGCGCCGCGAACCTGTCTGGCTTGCAACAGCGCACGGTAGACATCGTGCAAATGTTCCAAGTCATTGATGCGGTCTGGATGTCGCGCCGCCTCTGGCCCCCGGGTATTGGACAAGATGGCCGCCACCTCGGTGTAGGTCAACCGCGCATGGCTGCGCATGACCGCGGGGTAAAACTGGTAGGCGTGGACTTCCCCCGTTGACGTAACGAGCATGTCGCACACCATGCACAAACGTTCCACCTCGGGGTTGAGCGAACACAAACCGTTGGAGAGTTTTTCCGGCAACATGGGGATCACGCGGCGCGGGAAATACACGCTGGTGGCACGCTCATAGGCGTCCACATCAATCACCCCGCCAGACTCCACATAATGGCTCACATCGGCAATCGCCACGAGCAAGCGCCAGCCTTTGCCCCGGCCCACGCGTGACGGCTCGCAATACACGGCGTCGTCAAAATCGCGCGCATCTTCACCGTCGATGGTGACCAAGGGCACGTCGGTCAAATCAACCCGGTCTTTTTTGTCTTGCGCGCGCACCTTGTCGGGCAAGCTGCGGGTGAGGTCCAAACAAGCGGCTGAAAACTCATGCGGCACGCCATATTTGCGCACCGCGATTTCGATTTCCATGCCAGGGTCATCGAGTTCACCCAGCACCTCTTTGATGCGGCCCACCGGTTGACCGTACAAGCTGGGCAGCTCGGTCAACTCGACCACCACCACCTGACCGACCTTGGCCTGTCCGGTAGCGGCCTTGGGAATCAAAACGTCTTGGCCATAGCGCTTGTCTTCGGGGGCCACCAACCATATACCCCCTTCTTGCAGCAAACGCCCAATGATGGGCTGGGGTGGCCGTTCGATGATTTCCACCACGCGGCCCTCTGGCCTGCCTTTGCGATCGAGTCGCAACACCCGCACCTTGACGCGGTCCAGATGCAACACGGCGCGCATCTCATTGGGTGCCAAAAATATGTCTGCCGCGCCATCATCTCGGCGCACAAAACCGTGTCCGTCGCGGTGACCCAACACGGTGCCTTCGATTTCCTCCAGCAAACCTGCGCTGGGGTGACTGAATTGTTTGATAGAATTTCTCTCTTTCCTGAAATGCCCAGGTGGCGGAATTGGTAGACGCACTAGTTTCAGGTACTAGCGAGTAACATCGTGGGGGTTCGAGTCCCTTCCTGGGCACCACCTACATCAACAGCTGCAAATGTTTGCAGCTGTTTTCGTTTGGGGCTTTGGCCCTTTTGGGGCCTCATACAGCCTGAGCCACCAGATCGTGCCCCTGTGTATCCACGATGTGAACCGTGGTGAATTCTCCCACACGCAAGGTTTTACTGGCTTTTTGCGGTGGCAAGATGCGCACCACGCCATCGATCTCAGGGGCATCGGCATAGGTACGCGCCACAGCCCCCTTGCGCCCCAAGCCTGGCGCTGAGTCCACCAAAACCTGCATCCTTGCGCCGATGCGTTGGCGCAGTTTCTCCACCGACACGGCTTCGGCCACCGCCATGAAACGGGCACGGCGTTCTTCGCGCAGTTCAGCCGGGACCATGCCAGGGATGTCATTGGCCGCGGCGCCCGATACCGGGCTGTACGCAAAACAACCGGCGCGGTCGATTTGTGCAGCCCGCACAAATGCCAACAAATCCTCAAACTCGGCTTCGGTTTCACCCGGAAAGCCCGCAATGAAGGTGCTGCGCACCACCAGTTCAGGGCAGATCTCGCGCCAACGTTGCAAACGCTCCAAGTTGCGCTCACCGCTGGCGGGTCGCTTCATGCGGCGCAACACATCGGGATGGCTGTGCTGAAAGGGCACATCCAGGTAAGGCAAGATGCGCCCCGTGGCCATGAGCGGCAAGATGTGGTCCACACTGGGATAGGGATAAACGTAGTGCAAGCGCACCCAGGCGCCATG
>CAXNFO010000014.1:0-15141 GCA_964201395.1 Limnohabitans sp. | reverse complement strand
GTTTTGCTGCCGCTGTTGCAGCGGCAAGGCGTGCCCATTGTGGCGATCACCGCAGGCACCGATTCCACCTTGGCCAAGCATGCGCTGGCGGTGTTGGATTGCAGCGTGGAAAAAGAGGCCTGCCCGCTCAACTTGGCGCCCACAGCCAGCACCGCGGCCCAGTTGGCAATGGGGGATGCACTGGCCATGGCTTTGTTGGACGCGCGCGGCTTTCAAGCCGATGACTTTGCCCGCTCGCATCCCGGCGGCGCCTTGGGTCGCAAGTTGCTGACCCATGTCAAAGACGTCATGCGCACAGGAGCGCAATTGCCCACCGTATCGCCCCACGCAGGCTTCACCGAGTTGATGCGTGAAATGAGCCAAAAGGGTCTGGGCGCAGCGGTGGTCATCGACGAAAACGGCGCCATTTTGGGCGTCTTCACCGATGGCGATCTGCGCCGTTTGGTCGAGCGTGGCCAAGACCTGCGGCCTTTGCGGGCCGCCGAGGTCATGAAGGCCAAGCCCCGCACCATTTCTGTCCATGCCCTGGCCGCCCAAGCGGCTCAAATCATGGAAGAGCAGCGCATCACCAGCTTGCTGGTGGTGGACGATCAGCAGCGGCTGTGCGGGTTTATCAATACCAATGACCTGATGCGCGCCAAGGTGATTTGATGCAAGCCATACAAACATTCCCCACCGAACTGCTGCTCAAAGCGCAAAACGTCCGCGTGGCATTCTTGGATGTCGACGGCGTCTTCACCGACGGCGGCCTTTACATGGACGGCCAAGGCGAATCGATCAAGCGCTTTCACACCTTGGATGGCATGGGCCTGCAATTGGTGAAAGAAGCGGGCGTGTCGGTGGTGGTGATCACTGGCCGCGACAGCGCGCCCTTGCGCCACCGCTTGAGCGCATTGGGGCTGGAGCGGGCGTTCTTTGGCATCAAAGACAAGCGTGTGGTGGCCGAACAAGTGCTCAAGGACTTGGGCCTGAAATGGGGGCAAGCCGCCGCCATGGGCGACGACTGGCCGGACTTGCCCATGATGTTGCGCAGCGCCATGTGTTGTGCGCCACCCGGTGCCCACACCGAGGTGTTGGCCGTGGCGCACCATGTGACGCGTGCAGCGGCGGGCCACGGCGCGCTGCGTGAGTTTTGCGACGTGTTGTTGATGGCCAAAGGCGATTACGTGCGGCAATTGCGCATTTGGAGCCAGGTGTGAATGGCCCCCAGGCCTTGCGTCGAACCGCTCAAAAAGCGATCCATTTGTGCTTGGACCTGGGCAACTGGCTGATTTTGTATTTGCCGGTCTTGTTGATGGGTGCGTTGGCTTTTTTGACCTACGGCTTGTTGCGCAACACCCCACAAAGCGAAACACCCCCTCAGGAGTTGGCCCCGCGCCATGAGCCCGACTACACCATGGGCGGCGTGGTGCTGCAGCAATTCCAAGCCGACGGCAAGCCCCGTGCGCGTCTGCAAGCCGTGGAAGTGCGCCACTACCCGGACACCCAGACGTTGCGTTTTGAAAAACCGGTGCTGCTGTGGCACACCCCGCAAGGCGACACCACCTCCGCCAAAGCGGTTCAAGGCGAGAGCAATGACGATGGCAGTGAGGTGCGTTTGTGGGGCGATGTGCGCATCGAACGGTCGGCCAACCCGCAAGGTAAAACCGCAGCGGCCCCCAGTTTGGTGGTGCTGACCCAATCGCTTCTATTGGATGCACGGCGTGAGCGCATGAGCAGCGATCAAGCGGTGCAGGTGCAGCGGGGCAAGGACCGCATGGAGGGCCAGCGCCTGTTGTATGACCACTTGAGCCAGCAATTGGACTTGAGTGGCAAAGTGCGCGTCGCCATCACGCCCAAAGGACCTTGAGCGTGCAAGCTCCACGGTGGTGTCACCAGCTGCGGCCATAAAAAAAGCCCCGCAAGGGGCTTTTCAGGGTTTGTTGAGTGAGAACTCAATAACCTTGGTTGTTGTCATTGCGACCTGCGCCACGGGGGCCAGAACCGTAAGGACTGCGGAAACCGCTATCGGGGCCAGCACTGTCACGACGACCGCCGCCGCCGTAGCCGCCGCCGCCTTCGCGACGACCACCACCACCGCCGCCACCGCCGTAGCCACCGCCACCACCGCCGCCGTAACCACCACCGCCGCCGCCACCACCGTAGCCGCCACCACCGCCAGTGCGGGGAGGACGTGCTTCCATGGGACGGGCTTCATTGACGACCAAACTGCGTCCGCCCAAAGGCTGACCGTTCATGCCGGCAATGGCGGCTTGCGCCTCGGCATCGCTGCCCATTTCGACGAAACCAAAGCCTTTGGATCGACCCGTGTCGCGCTCCATCATGACTTTGGCACTGGTGACGGTACCGAACTGACCAAAAGATTGCTCGAGATCGCCATCGCGCACCGTGTACGGCAAATTGCCAACGTACAGTTTATTGCCCATGCAAGGGACTCCTAAAAAACACTAAAAAACAAGCGATGGGGTCCCGAAAGCACAACACAAAGGAAGCGGAGGCGCGAAACTGACCGATCACCCAAACCACTTTTGTCTTATTGAAAGACATAAGCGAATCCATTATGTGGGACAGGAAGATGAAAAGAGCAAACTATTTATGTTCATTTGCCTCAAAAGCACCCAAAAAAACCACACTCTGGGGCAAACCCTCACCAAGAGGCCTCTCTTTCGGGGCTGGCGCTGATGTGGTGGATGCTCAAGTCGGCCCCTTCAAATTCTTCTTCAGGGCTCAGTCTCAAGCCCATCGTCATTTTGAGAGCGCCATACACCACGGTGCCAGCCACCAAGGCCCACACCACGCCCAGCAAGGTGCCCAAGACCTGGGCCTGCCAACTTACACCGCCCAAACCGCCCAAAGACTGGAGACCAAAAACACCCGCAGCCACCCCGCCCCAAGTGCCGCACAAACCGTGCAGGGGCCAAACCCCCAACACATCGTCGATCTTCCAGCGGTTTTGGGTCAGGGTGAACATGCTGACAAAGATGAAACCAGCCACCGCCCCGACCACCAAGGCCCCCATGGGGTGCATGACGTCAGACCCGGCGCACACGGCGACCAAGCCGGCCAAGGGGCCGTTGTGCACAAAGCCCGGGTCGTTTTTGCCCAGGGCCAATGCGGCCAAGGTACCGCCGACCATGGCCATCAAGGAGTTGACCGCCACCAAACCTGACATCTTGTCCAGGGTTTGGGCGCTCATCACATTAAAGCCAAACCAACCGACGATCAATATCCAGGCACCCAAGGCCAAAAAAGGAATGCTCGAAGGCGGGTGCGCGGAAACGGCGCCGTCTTTGCGGTAGCGGTTGCTGCGAGCACCCAGCAAGATCACCGCGGGCAAGGCCAACCAGCCGCCCATGGCATGCACCACCACCGAGCCTGCAAAGTCATGGAACTCTGCGCCAGTGTGGGCCAGCAACCAGGCTTGGATGCCCCATTGCTGGTTCCAAGCCACGCCTTCATATAAGGGGTAGACCACGCCCACCAAAACCGCTGTGGCGATCAGTTGCGGCCAAAACTTGGCGCGCTCGGCAATGCCGCCGGAAATGATGGCAGGAATGGCGGCCGCAAAGGTCAACAAAAAGAAAAACTTCACCAATTCGTAGCCGTTTTGCGCCACCAAGGTCTCGGCCGACACCCAAAACCCCGTGCCATAGGCCACGCCAAACCCAACCGCAAAATAGACCAGGGCAGAGACACAAAAGTCCACCAGGATTTTGACCAGGGCATTGACCTGGTTCTTTTTGCGCACCGTGCCCAGTTCTAAAAAGGCAAAACCAGCATGCATGGCCAAGACCATGATGGCACCCAAGAGAATAAACAGTGCATCAGCGCTCGTTTTTGGTGCGTCCATGCGCAAGCCCCCATCAGTTTGCTTTATTTAGGTGCGCTTTTTCGTATAAAAAGCGCATCGCACCAAAGGAAAGCAAAAACCACACCAAAATGGTGTGACCGGGGTCAGCGCTCGGTCATGGCGCCTTGGAAGGCTTTGAATATGGGCTTGATCAGGTATTGCAACACGGTGCGCTCGCCGGTGCGGATGTCCAAGCTGGCGGTCATGCCCGACTTGATGACGATGTCTTGCGAACGTGGGTTGTGTGATTGGTCGGCATCCAGGCGCACCTGGATGCGGTAGAACACATTGGTCTCGCCGCGGCTGCCCTGTTCGCTCAGGGTGTCGGGGCTGATGTGGGTCAACTGGCCTTTGAGGGTGCCGTAAATGGAATAGTCAAACGAATCCACCCGCACCGTCACGGGCAGGCCGAGCTTCAAGCTGCCCACATCACTCGGTGTGACACGGCCTTCGACAAAAAAACCGCCATCGGTGGGCGCAATTTGCATCAACTCGTCACCGGGTCGCAACACCCCGCCGATGGTGTTGACGCGCAGGTACTTCACCACGCCACCCACGGGAGAGGTCAAATCGGTGTGGTCCAAGATGCTTTGCCGTTCGTTGAGTTTTTGTTGGGTGGTGGCCAGCTCTTCTTCCGCTTTGCTCGCATCTTGTCGCGCCTCTTGCATGTAGCGGTTGCGGGTGGCGCTGATGCGGCCGGCCAAATCGGTGACCTGGCGCTCGGAGCGCAACAGGTCGAGGCGGCTGGTGTCGCCCGTTTTCATCAGCTTTTGGTTCATGTCCAACTCTTCTTTGGCATTGGCCAAAGCATCCTGCAAATAACCCATTTCCTCGTCGAGTGTTTTCTTGCGCTGCATGTACAAGCCCGCTTGGGCATTGGTGAACTCAGGAAAGGCCGCACTTTGGCGGTTGAACACCAAAGGCTTTTGAGTGATTTCGGCGGATGTCCGGTCCAAGATGGCACGCAGCGATGCCACCCGTGCCACCACTTCTCTGAAACCCGCTTGGGCGCGCTCTTTTTCCAAAACCGCCAGGGTTTGGCCCGCTTTGACCGCTTGGCCCTCTTGAACATTCAGCGCAAACAGCACGCCGCCATCGGCGGCTTGGATGATTTGGGTGCGCGCATCCGGTATCACCTGTCCTGTGGCCCGCACCAATTGGTCCAACTCTGACTGTGAAGCCCAAAAGGCCAAAGCGGCAAACCCAGCCGACAAGATGGAAATCATCGGCCAGCTTCGGTGTTGGTCGGCATAGCTCATGCGGGGGCTCCTTGGGTCGCTGGGGTATTGGATTGCAAGCGCCGCAGCACGTCGTCACGCGGCCCGTCCAGCGCCACTTTGCCTTGTGCCACGATGAGCAAACGTTGAACCAGCACCAATAACTCAGGTTTGTGGGTGACCAAGATCAAGGTGTCCGTGGGCTTGAGCGTTTGGGCCAGCATTTGGATGATGCGCTGCTCGGTGGCTTTGTCCACATTGGAGGTGGGCTCATCGAGCAACCAAATGGACGGTTCGCGCAAAACGACACGGGTCAAATTGACCAATTGCTTTTGGCCGCCCGACAAGCCCAGGCCCCCCTCTGAAATTTTCTGTTGCAAGCCTTCGGGATGCGATTGAATCACCGACTGCAGCAAGCCCGTGCGTTCGGCCGCAGCCAAGATGCGTGAGTCGTCGGGCACCACCAAACCCAGTGTCAGGTTTTCGCGCAAGCTGCCGGCAAACAAGCGACCGTCTTGTTGCAAATAGCCGATGTGCTCGGACAGCACACCTTTGTGAATGTGGCCCAAGTCCAGATCGTCCAAAAAGATGCGGCCTTGTTGGGGTGCGTACATGCCACTGAGCAAACGCAGCAGAGTGGTTTTACCTGCACCGATGGGGCCCAAGATGCCAATTTTCTCGCCGGAGCGGATGTTCAACTGGGGGGCTGAAAGAGCCAAGCGAGAACCACCGTAGCTGGCGGTCACGTTCTCAAAACGGTAAGAGCCGTGGATGGTGTCGGGCATCACGGGGGTGTCGACACCGTGGTGGTCGTCTTGCAAGCTCCACAAAGAGTTGAGCATCTTCACCGACACCTTGGTGCTGGACCATTGCAGGTAGAGTGCAGGCAGGCCGGCGATGGGCGTGAGCACGCGGCCCGACAAAATGCTGCAAGCGATCAAGCCGCCCATGGTCACCTCACCCCGGCTGACCATCAGCGCGCCAGTGGCCACCAGCAAAGCGTATGACACCTGCTGAAAAGCGGCGGTGATGTGTTGGGCGTTTTCTGTCACGGTGCGCATTTCGAGCTCGCTCGCGCGGGCCTCGTCGGTGGAGTTCATCCAGCGCTGCAACATGCGCCAACCCGACTGACCGGATTTGATGGTTTCTGCACCTTCGATGCTTTCCACCAACAAGCCCGTCTTGAAGTTGCTGGCGTGATAGACCACCTCGGCCAGCCGATCGGACTTGCGTTTGAAGTAAAAACCCATGGCCAAGGACAAAAACAAAAACACCAGAGGAATGGCCGCCAACCAAGGTCCGCCCAAGATGCCAATGAGGATCAAAAACATAATGGCAAAGGGCGCATCCACAGCCATTTGGGTGGTGATGGCGGTGAGAAAGGATCGAATCGACTCATAGCCTCGCAACTGCGAGGCCAAGCTGCCCACACTGCGTGGCAGCTGGTCCAAGCGAACCTGCAAAAACCGCATATAGGTGGCGCGCGCCAAGCGTTGATCAACGCTGTCGATCAAGGCTTTGTAAAAGTGGCTGCGCAAGTGCTTGAGCAACAGCTCGAACAAAATGGCAATCATCAAACCCATGGTCAGCGCCAGCAGGGTTTGAACCGCACCAGTGGGCACCACGCGGTCATAAACCTGCATGCTGAAAAAAGAGCTGGCCAGGGCAATCAGGTTGATGACGATGCTGCCAATGAAAATTTCGGTGAAGATCGATTTGGACCGCCACAACTCATTGGTGATGATGCGAAACACCGGGCTGCGATGTGCCTCAAAAGGTTTGGCGGCCAGTCCGCGAAAAAAGCGACCCTGGGGCTTGCCATCCAGCACCTCTTCGGCCCACTTCTTTTGCTCGTCGTCAAAGCGCTCAATCACCCATTGCTGGCGCGCATTCAAACCACGCACCAAGGCAAAGCCGGTCTGTGCATCATGGACCAGCACCGGCATGGCGGCGGGGTCCAACTGCCGCACCGACTGGAAGCGCGGTGCTTGCAAGTGCGCACTGATGGTGTTGAGTATCTTTTGCGGGTCCAGTTCGGCGTCGCTGGCGGTGGTCACCGACTTGTAGGCTGAATCAACCGCCTCTACCAGCGCCAAGCGGTCACTGGCCGTGTTTTGCAATGCGTTCAAACGCATCAAAGTCATGTAGAGGGTGTTCATGGCGAGTGATTCTTCCGGGGGTGTTAGCGTGCAGGCGCAGGCAGGCGAGGGCCGCCTTCCGCCAAAATGGTCAAGCGCCAACTCAGCTGCATTTGATTGGTTTGGGCTTCGATCAGTTGGCTTTCGGCTTGTTGGATTTCGCGCACCGCGTTCATCACCTCCAGCCAGCTTTTGCGCCCCGCCAAAAACTGTCGCTCCCAGGCCTCTTGGATTTGCCGTGTGGATTGCAGCGATGTGCGCAAGGAGGGAATGCGCACCGCCAAATTGCGATACAAGGTCAAGTCGTTGCGCACTTGCTCGCTGAGGTTTTGGCGCTCGGTCTCCACCTCGGTTTGTGCGGCCGCCAATCGCATCTGTGCCGACTGCTGTTGGGTAAAGCTGGACAATCCCGCACCCACTTGGGAGGAGACGCTCAGATAAACCCGATCCACCGTGCCGTAGTTCAAGTAGGTGAAGCTGCCGTTTTGGCGCTCAAAGCGCAAGCTCAGTTGAGGGAACATGTCCGCGCGGGCCGCGGTGACCTCGGCCTCTGTGGCCAAGGCCTGCGCCTGCAAGCGTTGTATGGCGGGGCTGTTGCTTTGTGCTTTGCCCATCCAAATGGCGTCATCGCCCTCCAGGGGCAAAGCGGGGCTGAGCGCGCCACTGAGCTCGGCCGACAAAACGGGACGTGCCAGCAACTCACTCAAGCGCGCCAGGGCAGAGGCTTTTTGCGACTCGATGCCAAACAGATCGGCTTGGGTGGACTCGATGCGACTTTTGGACAACAGGACATCGGCCTCCGTGGCCGCGCCCGCAGCCAAGCGCCGTAGCACCTGATCCAAGAGTTTGTTTTGGGCTTGCAGGCTGTTTTCAAACGCCTTGCCGCGCAAATGGGCCATCTGCCAATCGGTATAGGCTTGCAATACGCGCAATGACAGTTGTTGTCGCGCTTCCAGGACCGCCGCTTCTTTGCTTTGTTTGAGTTCGGTGGCCCGTGTCACATTGGCGCCAAGCTTGCCACCCGACCAAATGGGTTGGCTCAGGCGCAAAGTGGTGACGGGGTCGTCTCGGTTGACCAAGGCCGGGTCGTTGGTCGAGTTGGCCCGCTCCACACTCACCGACGGCGTGGGAAAGTATTGCCAACGCGCGCTGTCGATATCAATGCCTGCGGCCGATGCCAGCGCTTGTTGCATGCGCACCTGGGGGTGGCGCACCAACGCCTCGGCCATCAAAGGCGGCAAGGCCCCTTGGTTGGGGATGGCTTGGCCCCAGGCAAGGGGCGCCAAACCACCAAAAGCGATAAAAGTTAAAACACTCGAAGTTTTCGATTTCATGGAATTTATCATTTAAGTGGCATATTCTACACAAAAAACGTAAACATTAGGGCTCATAACGGTGGAGGGCTTATTTTCAGGCAAATGTGAGCAGTTTGAACAAGCTTGGCGGAGTGATGGCCCCCTGGTGTATTGTCTCCCAGCAGATCTGACACAAAGAATCTTACCTTTGCCCTTGGCTAGAATCACGTCAAGCGCCGATTTGCCAGAGATTGCGGGCGCGTCTATAAATTCAGCTAAAAACGGACTGCTTCGGGCGCCGTCAAGGCCGATCCAAACTGCTCCATGACCCTCATCGCCCACACCCAGACTCAGACTTTCACCCAAGCCTTGGGCTTAAAGTGTGGCTTGACCCTGGGCGCCTACCAACTGGCGTATGAAACCTATGGCCAACTCAACGCCCAGCGCAGCAATGCGGTCTTGATTTGTCACGCGCTCAACGCCTCTCACCATGTGGCGGGTGTGTACCCAGGCCAAGATAAGAGCGAAGGCTGGTGGGACAACATGGTGGGGCCGGGCAAGCCCTTGGACACCGACCGCTTTTTTGTGATCGGTGTGAACAATTTGGGTTCGTGTTTTGGGTCCACGGGGCCGATGCACGTCAACCCAGAGACCGGGCGCATTTATGGCGCCGATTTCCCGGTGGTCACGGTGGAAGACTGGGTTCACTCACAGGCGCGCTTGCTCGATGCCTTGGGGATTGACCAACTCGCGGCGGTGATGGGCGGCAGTTTGGGCGGCATGCAAGCCCTCAGCTGGACACTGCAATACCCAGACCGGGTGCGACACGCCCTGGTCATTGCCAGCTCGCCCAACTTGAACGCGGAAAACATTGCGTTCAACGAGGTGGCCCGGCGCGCCATCGTCACCGACCCGGACTTTCATGGCGGCCACTTTTACGCCCATGGCGTGGTGCCCAAGCGCGGCTTGCGCATTGCCCGCATGCTGGGCCACATCACTTACCTGAGCGATGACGTGATGAACGAAAAATTTGGCCGGCGCTTGCAACGGGCGACCGATCAGGCCTACCAATACTCCACCCAAGACGTGGAATTTCAGATCGAAAGCTATTTGCGCTACCAAGGCGACAAATTCAGCGAACACTTTGATGCCAACACCTATTTGCTGATCACCCGTGCCCTCGACTACTTTGACCCAGCGCGCGAATTTGGCGGCGACTTGAGCGCCGCGCTGGCGCGCGCCAAAGCGGCCTTTTTGCTGGTCAGCTTCAGCACCGATTGGCGCTTTTCGCCAGCGCGCAGCCGCGAGATGGTGCGCGCCCTGCTCAACAACCGCAGCACCGTGAGTTATGCCGAGATCGATGCCCCCCACGGGCACGATGCGTTTTTGCTCGATGACCCGCGTTACTTGGCCTTGGTGCGCAGCTATTTTGATCAAATTTCTTTGACCGAGGCCACGGCATGAGCGACCCCTTGGTGATGCAAGCCTTGGCCAACCTGGTCCCCCGCGGCAGCCGTGTGCTCGACCTGGGCTGCGGCAACGGGGCGTTCCTGAGCCTGTTGCAATCTCAGCGCGGCTGCACTGGGTACGGGGTGGAAATTGACGACGCCAATGTCTTGGCCTGTGTGCAACGCGGTGTGTCGGTGATTCAGCTCAACTTGGAACAGGGTTTGAGCATGTTTGACGACCAGTCGTTTGACGTGGTGCTGCAAATTGACACCTTGCAACACCTGCGCAATGCCGAAACCATGTTGCGCGAAACTGCCCGCGTGGGCCGCATGGGTGTGGTGGCGTTCCCCAACTTTGCCCATTGGCCCAACCGCTGGAGCGTTTTGACCGGCCGCATGCCGGTGACCAAGCGCCTGCCCTACCAGTGGTACGACACACCCAACATCCGCGTCGGCACTTACAGCGACTTTGCGCTTTTGGCACAAAAAAACAATCTGCGCATCACCGATTCATTTGGTTTGCACCAGGGGCGGGTGATTCGCCATTGGCCCAATTGGCGCGCAGCCACGGCCGTGTTCACCTTTCAGTGATGGGTAGAGGCTCGGTTTGCGGTTGCCCGCAATGCCGAGCACGCCACAGCCACGGCCCAGGCACAATGAAACGCCAAGGCCTGGGCAGTTGTACAGGGCCTATTTTCAGGAGATCATCCCCATGAACGCACCCTTGTTGGCCAAAGATTTGCACCCAGACCAAGCCCTGGCGCATGTGACCCACAGCTGGGACGGCAGCATCGTGGCGCAGCTGCAAGACTACATCGCCATGCCCGCGAAGTCCCCGGCATTTGACCCGCAGTGGGCGGCGCACGGTTGGTTGGACAAGGTGCTGTTGCATGCGGCCACGTGGATCGAAGCGCAAAAAATCCCTGGTTTGACGCTGGAGGTGGTGCGCCTGCCGGGGCGCACACCGGTGCTGATGTTTGAGGTGGCAGCTACCCGCGCCGCCAGCGCGGAAACCATTCTGCTGTATGGCCACATGGACAAGCAACCCGAGTTTGACGGCTGGCGCGCCGACTTGGGGCCGTGGACGCCCAAGATCGTGGGTGACAAGTTGTATGGCCGCGGCAGTGCCGACGATGGTTATGCGGTGTACGCCAGCATCGCGGCCATTGCAGCGCTCAAAGCGCAAAACATTCCCCACCCCCGCATGGTGGGGTTGATCGAAACCTGCGAAGAGTCCGGCTCCGGCGACTTGCTGCCGTACATCGATGCCTTGCGCGCTCGCTTGGGCGAGGTGGCCTTGGTGATTTGCTTGGACAGTGGCGCGGGCAACTACGACCAGTTGTGGTTGACCACCAGTTTGCGTGGCATGGCCAGCGGTGTGCTGAAGGTACAGGTGCTGACCGAAGGCGTGCATTCGGGCGACGCATCGGGTTTGGTGCCTTCGAGTTTTCGCATCATGCGCCAGTTGCTTGACCGGCTCGAAGACAGCCAGACGGGCCGCTTGTTGCCACAGAGCTTTCACTGTGAAATTCCGTCGGAGCGGGTGGCCCAGGCCCAAGACACGGCGCGCATTTTGGGCAACTTGGTGCACCAGCGCTTTCCCTGGGCCCACCATGATTGCCATGGTTCGTCCAGCTTCACCTTGCCCACCACCCAAGACCCCACCGAGGCCTTGCTCAACCGCACCTGGCGCCCCACCTTGAGCGTGACCGGCGCCGAGGGCTTGCCCGCCTTGCAAGACGCCGGCAATGTGTTGCGCCCTTACACGGCGTTCAAGCTCAGCTTGCGCTTGCCGCCCTTGGTCGATGCGGCACAGGCGGTGCAAGAGATGAAAACTTTGCTGGAAGACAACGCCCCATACCAAGCGCGGGTGACTTTTGAGCACCACGGCGGCGCGACGGGTTGGAACGCCCCAGATGTGGCCCCGTGGTTGTCCCAGGCCTTGCACAGCGCCAGCAACGCCCACTTTGGCGCCCCGTGTGGTTTCATTGGGCAAGGCGGCACGATACCGTTGATGAACATGCTCAGCCAAGGCTTCCCTCGCGCACAAATGGTGGTCTGCGGTGTTTTGGGGCCGCAGTCCAATGCCCACGGGCCCAATGAGTTTTTGCACCTGCCTTATGCGCGCAAACTCACCGCCGCCATGGCCCAGGTGATGGCCGCCCTGCCCTGAGCCGGGCGTGCGCGAAGGGTCTTAAGCAGCCTGGGGTTTGTTCAGGCTCAGGTGGCGGGCCAGCCACAACAGCGCCACACCGATGATGCCAATGGGCAGCAAGGAGCCCCAATTGAGCCAATCCCAACCCGAGGTGGTGACCAAGGCGCCGGAAGCAAATGAGGTCACGGCCATGGTGGCAAACACGCAAAAGTTGAGCACGGCCTGCGCGCGGTGCTTGTCCTCAGGGGCATAACCTTGCATCGACAAAGTGGTGCTGCCGGTGAACAAAAAATTCCAGCCCACACCCAGCATCAGCAGGGCGATCAAAAACTGTTGCACTTCAATACCACTCAGGGCAATCGCTACGCAAACCAAGTTGAGCAACACGCCCACCCCCATGATGGGCAAGGCGCCAAAGCGCTTGATCAAGTGGCCGGTGAAGAACCCGGGTGCAAACATGCCAATCACATGCCATTGCAGCACCATGGCCGTGTCGCCAAAACCAATGCCGCAGTTTTGCATCGCCAATGGGGTGGCGGCCATGAGCAGGTTCATCACCCCATAGCCCAAGGCGGCGCTCAAGGCGGCCACAAAAAAGACCGGTTGTCCCATCAGGCTGCCCCAAGAGCGTTGGACATGGCCAGCGGGTGGTGGGGGTGGGGTGGGCCCAAAGTCGATTTTTCCTATCACCAGCCAAGCCAGCACGGCCACACCCATCAAACTCAAGTAGGCCCCCGCAAAGGGCACACCCAGCAAACTTTTGGTTTGGTTGGCCAAGTTGGGGCCGACGATGGCACCCATCAGGCCGCCGGCCATGACCCAAGACACGGCTTTCTCACGCCCTTCGGCCGGTGACAGCTCGGCGGCGGCAAAGCGGTACAGCTGCGCATTGGCGCTGTAATAGCCAGCGATGAAGGTGGCCAGCACCAGCAGCCAAAACCATTGGTGCATCACCGCCCACAAGGCCAGGGCACAGGAAAAGAAGGCCACCACCAAGCCCATTTGAAACGACTTTTTGCGCCCCCACAGGGCCTGGGTGCGCGACACCACGGCCGCACTCAGCGCGCTGCCCACCACATAGCCCATCACCGGCAAGGTGGCCATCCAGCCAACTGGGGCCAGGCTCAAACCCACCAAGCCGTTGATGGCGATGAAGGTGACGTTGTTGGTGAAAAACAGGCCTTGTGCCAAGGTCAGCAGCAACAGGTGTCGGTTCATGGTTTTTTCTTTCTTTGTAATAGACCACGGTCAAATCGGCTAGGCAGAAGCTTACATCGGGGCGGTCTGTGCGCACAAAGTCAATGCGGCCAAGGCCGCCGTCTCGGCGCGCAAGGTGCGCGGGCCCAGCTGCCAGGGTACAAAACCCGCCGCCAAGGCCAAGGCCTCTTCAGCCTGGCTCAAGCCCCCTTCGGGACCGCTGAGCACGGTGACATGAGAAGGGGTGGGGTGGGGTGGCGTGGCGCTGGGCGCCAAAGACAACAGGCGCTTGGCCGCGGGTCCATGATCCAGCGCAAGAAATTGCCCCAAACTTTGGGGCAGCTCAATGGTGGGGGGGCGGTTGCGCCCGCACTGCTCGCAAGCGGCATGTGCCATGGCTTGCCAGTGGGCTTGGCGCTTGAGCGCCCGCTCGGCGTGCAAGCGCAAAACGCTGCGCTCGGTCATCAGTGGCACCAGGCGCGCGACACCCAGCTCGGTGGCTTTTTCGACCAGCCAGTCCATGCGCTCATTGGCGGGCATGCCCACGGCCAACACCACTTGGTTGGGCGCTTCGCGCTCGATGGCCTGGTGTTCTAGGACATTCACCGTCACGTCTTTTCGGCCCATGTGCTCGATGCGCGCCGACCATTCGCCACCCGCACCATTGAACAAACAAATCTCCTCGCCAGGTTGCAAGCGCAAGACCTGGACATGGCGTGCGGCGGCCGGGGCCAGCGCCACGCAGGTCTGGGCGACCAAAGGGTCGGGGTGAAAAAAACGCGGCACAGGATCTGACGGGTGGGTGGGCCGCAGTCAGACCCGGCCAAAAGCGTAGCCACTCACGTTGGCCTGGCCTTCAATGCGGTCGATCAAGCGCAGCAGCGGAAAGAGTTCTCGGTAACGGCTGCAGGTGGCCCGGATATAGGTCATGAAGCGCGGCGTGTCGGCCAGGTATTTGGGCTTGTGGTCGCGCAGGCCCAAGCGGGCAAAGATGCCCGCCACCTTGAGGTGGCGCTGCAGCCCCATCCATTCGACTTCGCGCCAAAACAGGCCAAAGTCGGCGGACAGCTCGCCGCTGCCCAGCAAGCCTTTTTGCCTGGCGCGCTCCCAATAGTGCACGGTGACGTCCAGCACAAAAGCTTCGTCCCAACTGATGAAAGCGTCTCGCATCAAGCTGGCGATGTCGTAGGTGATGGGGCCATGGACCGCGTCTTGAAAGTCCAGCACCCCCAGGCGGCGCTCTTGCGGGTCGCCCGAGACCATCAAGTTGCGAGGCATGAAGTCGCGGTGCACATACACATGGGGCACCGACACATTGCGTGCCACGATGGTGGCAAACGCCTGGTCCAGGGTTTGGCGCTCGGCATCGCTCAGCACCAGGCCGCGGTGCTGGGCCACATACCAGTCGGGAAACAGTTGCAATTCGCGCATCAGCAAGGCGTTGTCGTAAGCCGGGAGTACTTGGGCTTGGCTGGCGCTTTGCCAGTCGATCAAGGCATCCAAGGCGCACGCAAAGTCACCCAGGTGTTGCTGGGGCTGTTGGGCGTCGAGTTGTTGCATCAGGGTGTGTTGGCCCAAATCGGTCAGCAGCATGAAGCCGTGCTCGCGTTGCCAATCCAGCACCCGGGGCACATGCAAACCCGCCGCCAGCATCAACTCGGCCACTTGGACAAAAGCCGCACAGTTTTCATGGGCCGGCGGGGCGTCGACCACGATCAATGTGCCGTGGTCGGTGTCAATGCGAAAGTAACGCCGAAAACTCGCGTCGGCCGAGGCCACCCGCAAACTCGGCATGTGCAGGCGGTGGCTGGCGGCCAAGGCCTGCAACCAATGTTCAAAAT
>CAXNFO010000013.1:0-15370 GCA_964201395.1 Limnohabitans sp. | reverse complement strand
TTGGGCATGGGCTTGTACCCCAAGCCTTTCACCGATGTGATGGACGCCTCGGTGATCAGCCTGTTGAAACATGTGGCCCAGACCAAGTTGCCATGATCAAACAATGGAATCAGCGAAATGATTGAAAACATGGCTTGGTCCAGCGTTTGGCCTGAAATTGTCTTGTTGGTCATGGCATGTTTCATCGCCATGGTGGATTTGGGCGTGCGCAGCCCGCGCCGCAATTTGACCTATGTGTTGTCCTTGGGCACTTTGTTGGTGGTGGCGGGTTTGGCCGCTTCACAGGCCATGGATGGCAAAACCATGTATGCCTTTGGCAACATGGTGGTCAGTGACAGCATGGGCAACTGGTTGAAATGTTTTGCTGCCCTGTCGGTGGCGGTCACCTTGGTTTATGGCCGCCCTTATGCCGCAGACCGGGGCATGCTCGGTGGTGGCGAAATGTTCACCTTGGGCTTGTTTTCCCTGCTCGGTATGTTTGTCATGATTTCGGGCAATCATTTCCTGGTGCTGTATCTGGGCTTGGAGCTGCTGACCCTGTGCAGCTATGCTTTGGTCGCCTTGCGCCGTGACCATGCCAACGCCACGGAAGCGGCGATGAAGTATTTTGTCCTGGGTGCCTTGGCCAGCGGTTTCTTGCTCTACGGTTTGTCCATGTTGTATGGCGCGACCGGCAGTTTGGAGTTGGGCGCCGTGTTCAAGGCGGTCGCCTCGGGCCAGATCAAACACCAAGTGATGGTCTTGGGATTGGTTTTTGTGGTCTGTGGTTTGGCTTTCAAGCTCGGCGTGGTGCCGTTCCACATGTGGGTGCCCGACGTGTACCAAGGTGCACCTACCGTGGTGACCTTGATGATTGCTGCCGCACCCAAATTGGCCGCTTTTGCCATCACCATGCGCTTGTTGGTCGAAGGCTTGCTGCCCTTGGCCATTGACTGGCAACAAATGCTGGCCGTGTTGGCCGTGGCCTCTTTGCTGGTGGGCAATTTGGCCGCGATTGCCCAAACCAATCTCAAGCGCATGTTGGCTTTCTCCACCATTTCACAGATGGGCTTCATGTTGCTGGGTTTGCTCAGCGGCGTGGTCAATGGGGGCACCAGCAGCGCGGCCAATGCCTACAGCTCGTCCATGTTTTATGTGGTGACCTATGTGCTCACCACCTTGGCCACCTTTGGCGTCATCTTGTTGTTGGCGCGGGACGGCTTTGAAAGCGATGAAATTTCCGATTTATCTGGCTTGAACCAGCGCAGCCCTTTGTACGCCGCTGTGATGGCCATGGGTTTGTTTTCTCTGGCCGGTGTCCCTCCGATGGTGGGCTTTTACGCCAAGTTGTCGGTGCTGCAAGCCTTGGTATCAACCGGAACCCAGTGGGCATTGTGGCTGGCGGTGTTCGCGGTGATGATGTCCCTCATCGGTGCGTTTTATTACCTGCGGGTGGTCAAAGTGATGTACTTTGACCCGCCCCTGACTGCCACCACGGTCTCCGCTCCCTTGGATGTGCGCGTCGTTTTGTCCATCAACGGGGCCTTGGTCTTGTTGCTGGGCTTGATGCCGGGTGGCTTGATGACCTTGTGCGCCCAAGCCATCGTGCGCACCTTGGGCAGTTAAGGCCGCACGGGTTGGCCGTTAGAACCCACTTGGCTGAGCCATGGCCGATGAACACCTGATCGAGCAGCGCATCGACAGCCAAGAGCTGTTCAAAGGGCATTTTCTGCACGCGTTCAGAGACACCGTTCGCCTGCCGACGGGCGCAACCGCGACACGTGAATATGTGATCCACCCGGGTGCGGTGATGATCATCCCCTTGCTGGACGATGGCCAGTTGTTGATGGAGCGGCAATACCGGTATCCCATGCAACAAGTGATGCTGGAGTTCCCGGCCGGCAAGTTGGATGTGGGCGAAATCCCGCTGCATTGCGCCCGCCGCGAGTTGCGCGAGGAAACCGGTTACAGCGCCACCCATTGGGCCCACGCGGGTGTGATGCACCCGGTGATCAGCTATTCCACCGAGTTCATTGATATTTGGTTTGCCCGTGGTCTGAGCCCTGGCCCCAGAAAGCTCGACGAGGGGGAGCACCTGGATATATTGACCATGGGCATGGATGCGTTTTTTGCGGCCTGCCAGAGCGGTTTGATCACCGATGCCAAAACCCTCACGGGCGCCTTGTGGCTGCAAAATCACCTCAGCGGTCAATGGCCCTTGTCTTGGCAAGCGGCCGAAACCGATGGGCGGTGACCCAACGCTTCTTGCCGGATAATTGGTCACATGAAAGTCCTCGATCTCCAGTGCCAGCACGGCCATGCCTTTGAAGGCTGGTTTGGCTCTGAGAATGATTTTCAAGGCCAGCTCTCGTCGGGTTTGGTGGAGTGCCCATTGTGTGGTGACCGCCAAGTGGCCAAGCTGCTCAGTGCCCCGCGCCTGAACCTGAGCACTTCTTTGCGCGAATCTGCGCCGATGTCGTCTGAGAGCACCGCTGTCGAGCGTGTTGAGCCAGCTCACGAGCAGACGTCAACCACCATGGCCCAAATGAACCAGACCTGGATGAAGGTGGTTCAGCATGTGTTGCAAAACACCGAGGATGTGGGTTCTGGTTTTGCTGAAGAGGCGCGCAAAATTCACTACGGCGAAAAACCCGAGCGCAATATCCGCGGCCAAGTCACGGCCACAGAATCACTGGCTTTGCACGAAGAGGGCATTGCCGTGGTGAGCTTGCCCATGCCTGCCGCTCTGAAAGGCCCGGTTCACTGACCGGCTGCCCATGAGGCTCAGGTCTCAGATCGCGTCAACACCTGGGCCAGAACCTGTTCAATCGCATCGGGCGCATCACACGCCACGATGGTTCTCTCGGGCATGCCTCTGAGCCAAGTCAATTGCCGCTTGGCCAATTGCCGCGTGGCGGCCAAAGTGGTGCTGCGCCATTGGCCCAAACCCTGGCGCAAATCTGCCTCGGGGTGCTGCATGAAAAAATCCTTGACCGAGGGGAGCAACGGGCCACCCCCTACCGCCGTTTTCAGCGTGGCCAGCAGTCGCTCATCGGTCCAGCCCATGGCATGCCAATGGTCGATCACGGCCCATGCTTGCCGGTAGCCCACGCAGCGCATGGCTGGGGCGTTTTCATGCCAACCTGGCATCGCGCGCAAGCGCAACACCTCGGGCAAAAACCCTTGCGCCCACATCTGGTCAAAGCGCGCTTCGATGCGTCGGTGCAGCCAATCGCGCTGCTGCGGCTCCAGCGACAACAGCAAAGCGCGTCGACCTTGGGCATCGCGCAACTTGCTGCCCAAAGGGGCCGTCATGCGGGGGCTGAAGTGTGCTGACAAGGCTTTGCCGCTGATGCGCCACACTTCCAAGGCCCGACCGATGCGCTGTGCATCCATGGGCGGCAGGCGTTGGGCGGTTTCCGGGTCCACTTGGGCCAGCAGGGTGTGCATGGCAGGCCATCCCTCGCGCTGGGCTTGCGCCGAAATCTCGGCGCGGATGGTCGCATCCGAGGCGGGCATGGGGTCCAGGCCATCGATCAAGGCTTTGAAATAAAGCATGGTGCCGCCCACCAACAAGGGCAGCCGCCCACGTTGTTGGATGTCCGCAATCAGGGGGGAGGCCGCGCGCACAAAGTCGGCCGCGCTGTGCAAGTCCAGCGGGTCGCATATATCGATCAGGTGGTGCGGTACTTGTGCCTGATCGGCCAGACTGGGCTTGGCACTGCCCACATCCATGCCGCGGTAAACCAGTGCCGAGTCCACGCTGATGATTTCCACCGGGATGTGTTGCGACAAGGCCATGGCAGCGGCCGATTTGCCGCTGGCTGTGGGGCCGGCCAAGCCCACCCAGTCCCAAGGCCATGGCCAAGGGCCTTGCGCTGCGGCCAAGGGCGCATCACTGGCCATCCAGGGTCTTGTCCTTTTGTATCAGCACCCAGGCCACAAAGGCCACGGCCACACACCAAAACAAAATGCCGTTGGCCATGGGGAAAACCGTGCCGTCCATGGTGTGGCCCAGCCAGGTGCCACATCCAAAAGCCACCAGCATCATCAAAAACCCACCCATGGCCGAGGCAGCCCCGGCCGCATCTGGGAAGGGACCCACGGCACCCGTTTGACCAATCGGTTGATGCACGCCATGGGCCAGCATGATGAGCATGAAGGGCAAGATCAGGCCGGGCACGCCTGTGGCTGGAAAATGGGCGCAGATGAACAGAGCGATACCACCGCTCAGCGTCATGCCACCGGCCACCCAGATGGTCTTGCGCAAGCCCCAGCGCGCCAACCAGCGACGGCACACCCAGGTGCCCACGATGTACGACGAGGTTGAACACAGCAATATCAAGCCGTATTCCAAATTGCTCAAGCCCATCACATGGATGAACACAAACGACGACGAGGCCAGGTAGGTGAACAAATAACCGTAGGTGCACATCGACAACAAGGTGTAGGCGCGAAAGCTGGGGTTGGACAAAAAACGAACCCAATTGCCGCTGAGTACCCGCCATTGCAAAGCCGTGGGGTCTGGGGTGTGCAGGCTTTCGCGAAATTGTCCCCACACCATGGCGCAGGTGAGGGCGCCATAAATCACCAACACCACCAAGGCCGAGCGCCAGCCGCTGTAGGCGGCCAGCCAGCCGCCCAAAGGCGCACTCAGGCACAAAATAAAGCCCAAACCTGTGAAGGCTTTGGACATCAAGCGCGCGCCTTCTGCGGGGCTGAAACTGTCGCGCACGATGGCGCGGGCACACATCACCACCGAGCCCATGGCCGCGCCTTGCAAGGTGCGCCACAGAATCAATTGCTCAATGGACGGCGCCAAGGTGCAAAACACCGCCGCCAAGGTGAACGCCGACAAGCCGCACAGCAGCACAGGGCGGCGCCCCCAGCGGTCTGACAAAGGGCCCCAAAACAGCTGTGAAACACCAAAGGCCAACAGCATCCCGGTCAGGGTGAGCTGGGCTTGCGACATGCTGGCGTTCAAGTCCAGCTTCAAGGTGGGCAAGGCCGGCAGGTACAGGTCGGTGCTGATCGGCATGGTGCCCACCAACAGCGACAACAAGGCGATGAGCATGGGCTCGCTCATGCGTTTCATCTCAGCGGCCCCGCATGAAAAGGGCATCCAACTCGGCCACGCTGATTTGGCGCCAAGTGGGCCTGCCGTGGTTGCACTGATCGGCGCGCTCGGTGGCCTCCATTTGGCGCAATAAAGCGTTCATCTCGTCCAGGGTCAGGCGGCGGTTGGCGCGCACCGCGCTGTGGCAGGCCATGGTGGCCAAGGTTTCATTGCGGGCGCGCTCCAGCACTTGCGTGGCGCCGTGCGATTGCAACTCCTCCAACACACTGCGCGCCAGGGCCACGGGGTCCCCCTGGGCCAAGGTGTTGGGCACAGAGCGTACCGCCAGCGAGGTGGGCGAGAGAACCGACAGTTCTAGCCCCAATCGATGTAAGGCTTCGGGGTGTGACACGGCGCAGTCCACTTCTTGGGGCGAGGCTTGAAAGGGAGTTGGGAGGAGCAGCGCTTGGCACTCTATGCCTTGGCCATCCCATTGGCTTTTGAGCCGTTCATAAACCACCCGTTCATGGGCGGCATGCATGTCCACCACGATCAAGCCCAAGTGGTTTTCGGCCAAGATGTAAATCCCTTGCAATTGCGCCAAGGCGCGGCCCAGGGGCCAATCGGTGGGGTCATGTTCGGCACCTGTGGTTGGGTTGTCACTGGGTGGGCCGCGCATGTCCAGCGGCGCGAAGCTGGGCGCATGGCCGGGTGTTTGGGGTTTCGCCTGAGTGGGCGCAGTGCCATCTCGGGCCGGGGAGGTCTGCGGCTGACCCCACAGCACATCGAGCTCAGCGACCCGGTGACCCTGCGACCAGTCCAACCGCGCTTGCGGCCATGTGGCGGCGCGCAAGGGCGGGGATGGCGTGAATGCGGTATGTGTCGGGGAGGGTGCTGCGCTTTGGCCCAATCGGGGCAAGGCCAGCGCGTTGTCCACGGCGGTGCGCACTGCTTGGTGGACTTCGCGGCTGTCGCGAAAGCGCACCTCAATTTTGGTGGGGTGCACGTTCACATCGACACGGGCAGGGTCGATGTCGATGAACAGCACATACACCGCTTGGCGTTGACCATGCAGCACATCGTCATAGGCACTGCGCACGCCATGCCCAATGACTTTGTCGCGCACAAAGCGGCCGTTCACGTAGGCAAATTGCTGGTCGGGCCGGGCCCGCGCTGCATCGGGTGTGCCGGCAAAACCATGCACCCGCAAAGGGCCAGCACTGTGTTTCACGGCAACGGCATCAGCCACAAAGGACTCGCCCAACACATCGCCCAAGCGCAGCGCAATCGCCTCTGGACCGCTGTGGGCACGCCATTGCGCCAGGGTTTTTCCCTCGTGCCAGATGGAAAAGCCCACATCAGGCCTGGCCAGTGCATGGCGGCGCACGCTGTCTACGCAATGGGCCAACTCGGTGGCATCGGTTTTGAGGAACTTGCGCCGAGCCGGGGTGTTGAAAAATAAATCCTGCACTTCGACCGTGGTGCCCACCTCGCGTGCCGCCGGGCTGAGCTCACCGGTGCGCGCTTGCAAGGTCATGGCGTGGGCTTGGGGGGCAGTGCGGGACGTCAGGGCCAGATCCGACACTGAGGCAATGGCGGCCAGGGCCTCGCCCCTGAAACCCATGGTCGACACCGATTCCAGGTCCTGCAAGTTGCTGATTTTGCTGGTGGCATGGCGTTTGAGTGCCACCGCTAATTGCTCAGGGGCAATGCCGCAACCGTTGTCTTCGACGCTGATCAACCGAACACCACCGGCGCGCAAACGCACTTGGATGTGGCTGGCCCCGGCATCCAGTGCGTTGTCCAGCAGCTCGCGCAGCACCGACGCTGGGCGCTCGATCACCTCGCCAGCGGCGATTTGACTGATCAGTTCATCGGGAAGCTCGCGGATGGGTCGCGGCAGGAGAGGGGGATTTGTCACTGGGGCATTTTAGGGCTGGCGCTGCAACGATAATTGCGCAAAGGATAGCCATGGAACTGATAGCTCTTTTAATCGACTTTGTGTTGCACGTGGACCGCCACATTGGTGAATTTGTGCAAAGCCACGGGGCTTGGGTTTATGCCTTGTTGTTTGCCATTGTTTTTGTCGAAACCGGCGTGGTGCTGATGCCGTTTTTGCCCGGCGACTCCTTGCTCTTCATCACTGGTGCGATGTGTGGTGCCGGCTTGATGGATTTACCTTTGGCCATGGGGGTCTTGCTGGTCGCCGCCATCTTGGGCGATCAGTGCAATTACCTGATAGGTCGGCGCGTGGGTGTGCGCGTGTTCTCTTGGAACAACCGCTGGTTCAACCGCCGCGCCTTTGACCAGGCCCATGCTTTTTACCAGCGATATGGCCCCATCACCTTGGTGCTGGCGCGCTTTATGCCTTTTGTGCGCACCTTTGCCCCTTTTGTGGCTGGGGTGGCTGAGATGGAGCGCACCCGCTTCACCCTGTTCAATGTGGTGGGGGCCTTGATTTGGGTGCTGGGTTTGTGCGGCGCCGGTTTTTTGTTTGGCAACCTGGAGGTGGTGCGCAAAAACCTGCAAATCATCATTTGGGCCTTGATCTTGGTGCCGGGCTTGGTGGCCATTGTGGGCGCCTACAAGGCCTCGCGCTCGAGCCCTTGACAAGCCACTCACTGGGCACCGCCATGGCCCAGCGAGTTCAAGTCGGTATGGATCAGATATCGATCACCACATTGCCAATATCACGGCCCGCTTCAACGCATTCATGGGCAGCCACGATTTGGTCCAGCGAAATGCGCGGGCCAATGCCATGTACCAGTTTGTTTTGGGCCAATAAGTGGTTCAGGTCTGCCAGGGACCGTGCCCGGTCTGCGGCATTCAATTCGTAGACGATGAAAAACTTCAACTGGTAGGCATTGATCAACAAGGACCGAAAGCTCAAAGGGGTCTCGGCGGCGTTTGATCCATAACAAATCAATTGGCCCTCAGGCGCCAGCACACCCTGGGGCAGCCATGTGGCGGTGGTGGAGAAATCCATGTCGATGATGGCGTCCACGCCTTTGCCAGCGGTCAGGCTTTTGACGCGCTCAGGCACCGATTCGGTTTTGTAATTGATCCAATCTTTCACACCCACGCTGATGGCGTGATCGGCCTTGGCTTGCGAACCCGCCGTGCCAATGACCCGGCCACCCGCGAGCATCACCATTTGTGAAACATAGTGGCCCACGGCCGAAGGCGCGCCGGTGACCAACACGGTTTTGCCCTTCAGGTCACCGGCCAAATGCACGGCTTGGATGGCGGTCAATCCTGGGATGCCCATGCAGGCGCCGGCCGCAAAGTCGGTGCCATCGGGCAAAGGATGGGCTTGGGCTTGGGGCAGCACGATGTATTGAGCGGCGGTGCCAAAAGGGCGTTTGTATTGGGCGTTCCATGTCCACACGCGTTGGCCCATGCGGCTGGCGTCCACGCCTGCGCCGACTTGATCGATCACACCCGCCCCATCGCTGTGGGGGATATAGCGCTCGCCCACCAATGGGCGTCCTTTTCGGTTTTTCACATCCGACGGGTTGACGCCTGAAGTTTTCAACTGCACCCGCACTTCACCCGGTCCCGCTTGCGGGGTGGGCATGTCGCCAACGACCAATACGTCTTTGGCGTCGCCATTGTGGGTGTACCAGGCTGCTTTCATGGGGGATCCTTCGGGGTCAGGTTGTGGGTAAAAGGTTGCCATTGTGCGGGACACGCCCGCGCCCTGCATCAGGCCATGCGGTTGCGGGCCAAAGGTGGGTTGCGCTGAAAGTAGCGCTCGATGCTGCGCATCAAGGCTTCGGCCAGTTGTTCTTGATAGGCCTCACTGGCCAAGCGCAGCTCTTCCTCTGGGTGGCTGATGAAGCCGGTCTCGACCAGCACGCTGGGGATGTCTGGGGCTTTGAGCACGGCAAATCCGGCTTGTTCGACTGTGGGCTTGTGCAATTTGATCAATTGGCGCATCTGCCCCAACATTTCTTGGCCCAACTTCAAGCTGTCATTGATCTGGGCCGTGGTGCTCATGTCAAACAAAGCCTGTTGCACATGTGCGTCTTGGGTTTTGATGTTCAGGCCCCCAATCGCATCGGCACGGTTTTCTTGGCCCGCCATCCATTTGGCTGCTGCACTCGTTGCTGCGCCTTGGCTCAGAGCGAACACACTGGCACCGCGGGCTTGGGGGTTGAAAAAAGCATCGGCATGGATGCTGATGAACAAATCGGCCTGCACCCGGCGGGCTTTTTGCACCCGCTGTTGCAAGGGGATGAAAAAGTCGGCTTCTCGGGTCAACATGGCGCGCATGGGCAAGATGCCTTGGCGCGTGCGCACGCTGGCGCGGTTGATGCGGTCGCGCAAGCGCAAGGCGATTTGCAACACCACGTCTTTTTCGCGGGTGCCACGCTGACCCACTGCACCTGGGTCTTCGCCACCATGGCCGGGGTCCAGCGCAACCACCACCCAGCGCAATGATTGCAGCGGTTCGGTGGCAGCCTCGGGGGGCGCGGCAATCCCAGGTGGGCTTGGGCTGTTGCTGGACCCCTGGGTCATGGGGCTGGGCGAGACCCATCGTGGGGTGCTGGGGTTGGGTGAAACGGTTTGGGGCCCAGCGCTGACTGTTGTGGTTTGCTCGGTCGGCGTGGGCTCCGGCTTTTTGCTGGCCGGTGCAGAGGCGTTGCCACTGACCCGCGGCTGACCCGATTGTTGGGCCATCCACTCACCCAATGGGTCGAGGGTGCTGGATTTGGGCGCGGCTTTTTCAAGTTCGGTGGCCTTGGGCACGCGCTCGGCGATCAAGGCTTCCAGCGGATCCGCGGCTTCAGTGGGGTAGAGGTCGAGCACCAACCGGTGCTGGTATTGGGCTTGCCCCGATTTGATGGGCGCCAATTGAAAAACCTGGGGCTGCACCATGGTGCGCAAGTCCAGCACCAAGCGAACCGTGGTCGGGGTGAATTGGCCCACCCGAACACCGGTGATGTAGGGGTCGTCAGAGCGCACTTTGCCCACCAATTCGCGCAGGGCCGGGTTGAGCTCAATGCCTTCGATGTCTACCGCCAAGCGGGGTGGGTTGGCGACGAATTGGGTTTGGGTGGACAAGGCATTGTCCGATTCGATGGTCACCCGCGTGTAGTCTTTGGCCGGCCACACACGCACCGCCAAAATCGCTGCACCCCGCGCCAACTCGTGCAAGCCCAGGCTCAGCACCAAGCTGCCCGCTTTGAGCACATGGCGCCGCTTCATGCCAACAAAGCCTCGCCACGCGCACTGAGCGCGCGCCAATTCACAGCGCGCGAGGTGTCACCGGTCCATTGAATGTGCATGGCGACATCCGGTGCGGGCAGGGCCGGGCCGGCGTTTTGGGGCCATTCACACAACTTCAGCCCCGGGGTGGCAAAGACATCGCGAAAGCCAGCGTCTTCCCATTCCTGCGGGTCGGTGAAGCGGTAGAAGTCGAAATGCCAAATGGCCAGCGCACCCGTGGCCAGTTCGGTGCTGTGCGGCTCGACCACCGCATAGGTTGGGCTTTTGATGCGCCCCTGCACGCCCAAAGCCACCAAAAGGTGGCGCACCCAGGTGGTTTTTCCGCTGCCCAATTCCCCGTGCAAGTGCACAATGGCGTCGCCCGCCACCGGCAAGCGGCGCAAGCGATCGGCCATGCGTTGCGCACTGGCGATGGTGGCGGCCTCATCGGGCCATTGTTCAGTGTGAACCATTCCGGAGTTAATCAAGGGGCAGAGGTGTTGATCGATCGTGTGGATTTGTGGAACCGTTTGCAAGCCTGGGCCCAAGAACTGGGATTCTCGCAAATTGGCGTGTCCGGCGTTGACTTGACCGATGCGGAGCCTGGGCTGGCGGCGTGGTTGGACCAAGGCTTTCATGGCGACATGGCCTACATGGCGGCCCACGGCATGAAGCGGGCCAGGCCTTCGGCCTTGCTGCCCGGCACCGTCAGCGTGATCACTGCGCGCATGGATTACCTGCCCACCCAGGGGGACAAGATTCAGGACAAGGGTCAGGACAAGTCTGCCCAGGGGCCAGATGCCGATTGGCAAACCCGGGAGTGGCAACGCTTGTCCGAGCCGCACCAAGGCGTGGTGTCCCTGTATGCCAGGGGGCGCGACTATCACAAGGTGATGCGCCAGCGCTTGCAGCAATTGGCCCACCGCTTGCAAGACCACATCGGCCCGACCGGACACCGGGTGTTCACCGATTCGGCCCCGGTGCTCGAAGTCGAGTTGGCCCAGCGCAGTGGTTTGGGCTGGCGCGGCAAGCACACCTTGTTGCTCAACCGCGAAGGCGGGTCGATGTTTTTTTTGGGTGAGGTGTTCATCGACCTGGCGCTGAGCCCCACGCCGGCCCAGTCATCGCACTGTGGCACCTGCAGCGCCTGCATCGATGTGTGCCCGACCCAGGCCATCGTCGCCCCATACCGCTTGGACGCCAGGCGCTGCATCTCTTATTTGACGATTGAACATCCCGGCACCATCGACCTGGCTTTGCGCCCCCTGATGGGCAACCGCGTTTATGGCTGTGACGATTGCCAATTGGCCTGCCCTTGGAACAAATACGCCCAGATCAGTCCCGTGCCCGATTTTGCGGCCCGCAGCACCTGGACCGATGCCAATTTGTTGGCCTGGCTGGCCTGGTCAGAGGGGGATTTTTTGCGCCTGAGCGAAGGTTCAGCGATTCGCCGCATTGGCCATGTGCGCTGGCTGCGCAATGTGGCGGTGGCCTTGGGCAATGCCCTGCGCGTGAGCAATGACCCCGATTGGAGAGGACAGGGTGCATCTGCGCTGCAAGCGCGCTTGCTGCACCCCGAGCCCTTGGTGCGCGAGCATGTGCAGTGGGCCTTGGATCAAATGCCGGTGACCTGACCCTGAGCCCACCCCTGAGGGCTAATTAGCGCAACACCAGGACGGGAATTTTTCCGTGGGTCAGCACATGCTGGGTTTCGCTGCCCAGCAACAAGCGCTTGATGCCGCTGCGACCGTGAGACGCCATCACGATCAAATCGGTTTTGGCCTTGTTGGCGGCCGCGACCAAGGCATCGGCCACTTGGTAAGTCGCGCCTTGAATGCCTGCTTTTAGTTTTTCAGTTGGTCCGACAACAACTGCGCCACATGAACCGCCGGTCGTTGTGCGCCGTCCCATATTTGATGCCGGCAACTGGTGCCATCGGCCACGATGATGGCATCGCTCGCATTTCGCACCGCCGGCAATAAACTGAGCTCGGCCATTTGCATGGAGGCCGCATGGTGCTCTTGCTCATAGCCAAAAGCCCCGGCCATGCCGCAGCAACTGCTTTCAATCACTTTGGGTTGTGCGCCCGGAATGAGTTTGATGCAAGTGAGCAAGTCGTCCATACCGCCAAAGGCCTTTTGATGGCAATGCCCGTGCACGGCAATGGGTTGCAGGGTGTGCTGCAAGCGCGATTTGAGGGCATCGAGTCGTTGTGCTTGCGCCTCGCGGGCCAGGAACTCTTCCCACATCAATGCATGCTCGGACACCTGTTGGGCATCGGGCCCCAAACCCAAGGCCAGCGCCTCATCGCGCAGGGTGTACAGGCAAGAAGGCTCGAGTCCAACGATGGCAATGCCTTGCTGTGCAAAGGGCAGCAGGGTTTGGATCAACTCGCTGGCCTTGGCCTTGGCGCGATCGACCATGCCACTGGCCAAATAGGTTCGCCCACAGCACAAATGGCCATGGTTGGCGCCATGACCCAAGTCGTGTTTGGATGCCACGTGCACGCTGTATCCGGCCGCTTGCAACACCCGAAAAGCAGCCAGGGCGTTGCCGGGCTCGAAATGCCCATTGAAGGTGTCCACCCACAGCACCACCGGGCGGTTGGCTTTGAGCACCTCGGATGCACTCACCCCCAAGGTGCTGCGCTTGAAAAAGTGATGGCGTTGCCACACCGGCAGGCTGCGCTTGGCCGACAGACCCACGCATTTTTCGCTCAACCAAGCCAAGCCCGGCAAGCGATCCCGCAAATTGAACAGCCCCGAAAAAGCGGCTGCATGGCGGGCGTAATCGGGCAGGTGGGCCACCAAGCGGTCGCGCCAAGTGTGGCCGTTGTATTGTTTGTATTGGTGCGTGGCTTCGATCTTCATGCGCGCCATGTCCACACCCGTGGGACAGTCCCGTTTGCAGCCTTTGCACGAGACGCACAGGTCCAGCGCCTCACGCACCCGCTCGCCGGTCAGGGCGTCTGTGCCCAGTTGCCCGCTCAAGGCCAGGCGCAAGGTGTTGGCGCGCCCGCGTGTGAGGTGTTGCTCGTCTCGGGTGATGCGGTAGCTGGGGCACATGGTGCCCGCATCAAACTTGCGGCAGTGGCCGTTGTTGTTGCACAAGTCCACCGCTTTGGCCAAGCCACCGGCCGGGTCGCCGCCGCTGCCAGGCGCGCTCACTTCTCCGGTGCGGGCGTTGGCTTGAACGTTCCAGGCGCTCCAATCCAAAGCGGTGTGGATGTGGATGACAGAATGGCGCGGGTTGTGCCGCATCAATTGGGTGTCGTCCATGCGCGGGGGGTCGATCATGCGCTGGGGGCACAACAAGCCAATCGGGTCCATTTCAGTTTTGATCTGGGCAAAGGCCTCGGTGATGCGTGGGCCAAATTGCCAAGAAATCCACTCGCCACGGCACAAACCGTCGCCGTGCTCGCCGCTGTAGGCACCTTTGAATTGGCGCACCAAGGCGCTGGCTTGCTCGGCAATGGCGCGCATTTTTTGCGGCCCGTCGCGGCGCATGTCCAAAATAGGGCGCACATGCAAAGTGCCCACCGAGGCGTGGGCGTACCAGGTGCCGCGTGTGCCGTGTTGGTGGAACACCTCGGTCAATGCCGTGGTGTACTCTGCCAAATGTTCCAAGGGGACGGCACAGTCTTCGATGAAGCTCACTGGTTTGCCGTCTCCTTTAAGGCTCATCATGATGTTCAAGCCCGCTTTGCGCACCTCCCAGAGGTTTTTTTGCGCCGCCTCATCCACCAAGGGCACCACGCTGTCTGCCAGGCCCAGGCCAGACATGCAGTCTTTCAGGTCTTGCATGAAAGGCAACAGCAAGGCTTTGTCCTCGCCGTGAAATTCCACCAATAAAATGGCCTCGGGCTCGCCGATCAAAGCGCTGCGCATGGTCGGCGCAAACGCCGGGTTGAGCATGGCCAGATCGATCATCGTGCGGTCCACCAACTCGACCGCGCTCAGCGCACCATTGACGCCCAGCTTGACGATGTGTTGGGCTGCGTCCATGGCTTGCACAAAGGTGGGAAAGTTCACCACGCCCAACACTTTGGCGCGGGGCAGGGGGCTCAAACGCAAAGTCAGCGAATGCGTCAGGGCCAGGGTGCCTTCGCTGCCCACCAGCAAGTGGGCCAAGTTGACGGCGCCGTCTTCGGTATAAGGCCGTTCACTGACCGGGTGAAAAACATCGAGGTTGTAGCCAGCCACCCGGCGCAGCACGCGCGGCCAGTGGGCATCTATTTCGGGCCGCAGGTTTTGGGCCAAGTCGCGTACAAAGTGGCCGATGCGTTCAGCGCGGCCATGGCTTTGGGCCATGGGCCCCCAATCGAGCAATTCGCCGTCGCTGAGCCAGGCTTTGGCCCCCAAGACGTTGTGCACCATGTTGCCGTAGGCGATGGAACGGCTGCCGCAGGAGTTGTTGCCCGCCATGCCACCCACTGTCGCTTGGCCACTGGTGGAGACATCCACCGGGTACCACAGGCCGTGTGGTTTGAGGGCGGCGTTCAGGTGGTCGAGCACGATGCCGGGCTCCACCGTGACCGTTCGTTTCTCGGCATCCAGGTGCAAAATTTGCCGCAAATGCTTGCTGTGGTCGATGACCAAGCCGGTGCCCACGGTTTGGCCGCACTGGCTGGTGCCGCCGCCACGCGGCACCAAAGGGATGCCCATGCCACGGCAAATGTCCAGCGCGGTCACCACATCTTGGCTGCTGGTGGGCACCAAAACGCCCATGGGCATTTGTTGGTAAATGGAGGCGTCGGTTGAGTATCGGCCCTGATCGGCCAAGCTGAACAGCACATCGCCCTGGGTTTCTTGCATCAATTGCTGGGCCAGTCGGGCCGCTTGCTCGTTGCTGCTGCGGGCCACCCGTTCGTAGGCATGGTCGGCGGAATCGGTGCGCAAGGTGCGGGGTGTGGCAATGCTCATACGGTTTGGGTGGGGGCTGGGTCAACAGGGTTGACAACCGAGGCTGTCATTTATCTGCACAATGCGGTCTGATCGTTGGAGAGACCCCCATGTTAAAGCTGAATTTCCATCCCACGGGCCGGCACTTTTTGCAGATCCCCGGTCCCTCACCCGTGCCTGACCGCATCTTGCGCGCCATGGCCCAGCCCACCATCGACCACCG
>CAXNFO010000012.1:0-15980 GCA_964201395.1 Limnohabitans sp. | reverse complement strand
TCGCCCCACATTTTGAACAATTCGCGCGATGGCCAACGCATGGGCGACTGGAAAATGATCGACAGCATGATCGTTGACGGCCTGTGGGATGTTTATAACCAATATCACATGGGCATCACGGCAGAAAACGTGGCCAAGGCCCATGGCATCACCCGCGACATGCAAGACGCATTGGCTTTGGCCAGCCAACAAAAGGCCGCTGCAGCGCAGGCGGCGGGCAAATTCAATGATGAAATTGTTCCGGTGCTGTTGCCCCAGAAAAAGGGCGACCCCATTGTCTTTGCCAGTGACGAATACATCAACCTCAAAACCAACGCCGAAGCCTTGGCCGGCCTGCGCCCTGCCTTTGATAAAGCAGGCAGTGTGACCGCTGGCAATGCCTCCGGCATCAACGATGGCGCAGCCGCCGTGATGGTCATGACCGCCGCCAAAGCCATGTCCTTGGGGCTTCAACCTTTGGCGCGCATTGCGTCTTTTGCCACCAGTGGCTTGGACCCGGCCACCATGGGCATGGGGCCGGTGCCGGCTTCGCGCAAAGCCCTGGAGCGTGCCGGCTGGAAAGCGTCGGATGTGGATTTGTTCGAGTTCAACGAAGCCTTTGCTGCCCAGGCCTGCGCCGTCAATCAAGCCTTGGACATCGACCCCGTGCGCGTCAACGTCAACGGTGGGGCCATCGCCATTGGTCACCCCATTGGTGCATCGGGTTGCCGAATTTTGGTGACCTTGTTGCATGAGATGCAGCGCAGTTCCGCCAAAAAAGGTTTGGCCGCCTTGTGCATTGGCGGCGGCATGGGCGTGGCATTGACGCTCGAGCGCTGATGCTTGATCGATTTTTAAAATTTCATTGAAACCAATAGGAGACACAACATGGGTAAAAAAGTAGCTTACGTCACAGGCGGCATGGGCGGCATTGGAACCGCCATTTGCCAGCGCTTGCACCAAGATGGTTTTGTGGTGATCGCCGGGTGTGGACCCACCCGCGACTTCAACAAATGGCTGGATGAGCAAAAAGCCCTGGGATTTAACTTTTATGCGTCGGTGGGCAATGTCAGCTCCTGGGAGTCGACGGTGGACGCCTTCTCCAAGGCCAAAGCGGAGCATGGCCCCATTGATGTGTTGGTCAATAACGCCGGCATCACCCGCGACCGCATGTTCCTCAAAATGACCCGCGATGACTGGGATGCTGTGATTGATACCAACCTGAACTCCATGTTCAACGTGACCAAGCAAGTGGTCGGTGACATGGTCGAGCGTGGATGGGGTCGCATCATCCAAATCAGCTCGGTCAACGGCGAAAAGGGCCAAGCGGGCCAAACCAATTACTCCGCCGCCAAGGCCGGCATGCATGGCTTCACCATGGCCTTGGCCCAAGAGTTGGCCAACAAGGGCGTGACCGTCAACACCATCAGCCCGGGCTACATTGGCACCGACATGGTCAAAGCCATTCGCCCAGAGGTGTTGGACAAAATTGTCAACACCATCCCTGTGAAGCGTCTTGGTGAACCCAGCGAAATTGCATCCATCATTGCCTGGCTGGCGTCCAACGAAAGTGGTTATTCCACCGGCGCCGACTTCTCGGTCAATGGTGGTCTGCACATGGGCTGATGCTGGTGTCGCCAGGGCTTGAACACGTGACCGTGGTCAAGCCCTTCACCCTGTCGGTGGCGCCGATGATGGATTGGACGGACAGGCATTGCCGTTATTTCCATCGCTTGATCACCAGCCATGCTTGGTTGTACACCGAGATGGTGACCACAGGCGCTTTGCTGCATGGCGATGTGCCCAGGCACTTGGACCATGACCCTGCGGAACATCCGCTGGTCTTGCAAATCGGCGGCAGTGAGCCGGCCGATTTGGCCAAGGCCGCCCAATGGGGTGAGCGATGGGGCTATCGCGAGATCAATTTGAATTGCGGCTGCCCGTCTGAGCGTGTGCAGCGCGGGGCCTTTGGTGCTTGTTTGATGGCCGAGCCCACTTTGGTAGCCGATGGCATCAAGGCCATGCAAGACGCGGTCGATGTGCCGATTTCAGTGAAGCACCGCATTGGCTTGGATGGGGATGAGTCAACTGCCATGGTGACGGATTTTGTCGGCCAATTGCACACCGCAGGATGCCGCAAATTCATTGTGCACGCTAGGAACGCCTGGCTCAAGGGGCTGTCTCCGAAGCAAAACCGCGAGGTGCCCCCTTTGCGTTACGAGGTGGTTCACCGGCTCAAACAAGACTTCTCTGATGCTGAATTCATCGTCAACGGTGGCATCCAAAACATGTCCGACATGGATACCCATGCCGTTGGCGTGGATGGCATCATGGTGGGGCGTGCGGCCTACCACAACCCGTGGTTGATGAGCCACTGGGATGGGTGGTTGGATGCGCTTCAGCATCCGTCCGCGGGGCACGCGCCAGATGCGCTTTTGCATACCCTCGCAGACAACGAAGCACGTCGTGACGAGGTTGAGTTCGCGATGGTGGAATACATGGCAGATCCCAAGCGCTGTGGTGGTGCGCATTGGTACAGCGTGGCCAGGCACATCTTGGGTTTGCGCCATGGTTTGCCAGGCGCCCGCTTGTGGCGACAGGTCTGGAGCGACCACCGATTGAAGGACCGTCCGGTGATGGATGTATATCGCCAGGCCCAAGCAGCCTTGCAACGCCACGCTGTGGTGGGATGATGCGGCCCGAACAACGCCTGTTGTGGGCCCAGGTTTTGGTTTGGTTCATCCCAGCCCTGTGGGCGGTCAATTACTTTTGTGCACGGTTGGCGCCAGGGGTGGTCGATCCGCACATTCTGGCCCTGGGGCGATGGGCCATTGCTGGCCTGATATTGGGTGGCTTGGCCCGGCATGAAATTTGGCAGGCCCGGCACCAAATTTGGTCAGACCGTTGGCAGTACCTGGCCTTGGGCACTTTGGGCATGCTGATTTGTGGGGCTTGGGTCTATTGGGGAGCGCAAACCACCTCTGCCATGAACATCGCGCTGATCTATGCGGCCGCACCCGTCTTGATCGCCTTGGGCTCGGCCATTTGGTTGGATGAGCGCATGCGTCCGCGCCAAATGTTCGGCGTGGCCTTGGCCTTGGTGGGGGTGGTTCATGTGGTGGTCAAAGGCAATTGGGTGGCGCTGACGCAGATGCAGTGGTCCATGGGTGATGTTTTGATCATGGCCGCCACCTTGTCATGGGCCGCTTACGCCTTGTTGCAAAAAAAGTGGGTTTGTACCTTGTCTTCCACAGCGCGCCTGGCATGCATTTGCGCGGGGGGTGTGATCACATTGCTGCCGTTTGCGCTTTGGGAAAGCTTGCAACCACAGGCACCGCAGTGGACTTGGTACGCCACCATTTTGTTGCTGGCAGTGGCCTTGGTGCCAGGTATTGGGGCTTATTGGATTTACGCCTGGGCACAAAAAACCCTGGGGCCCAGTCGCACCAGCATGACCTTGTATTTGGGGCCTTTGTGGGGCGCCTTGGTGTCTTGGGGTTTGCTGGGCGAGTCTTTGGGCTGGCACCACGCCGTGGGCAGCTTGTTGATCTTGCCCGGCGTGGCGCTGGTGGTTCAACCTTCGGCGGTGACCAAGACCGATTGATGGGGTGCTTTCGCTGGCACCACCACATCTGGGGTGGCCGCTTCCAGTCCGTTGGCAAAATGCGCTTGCATTCTTTGCAGGCTCAAGCCGGGGTTGCGCGCTGCCAGGGCATCCATCAGGGCCTGGTGCTCGAGCAGTGACTCCTCCAGCCGGCCAGATTTCAACAATGAATTTTGCCGGTTGAGCTTCATCACCTTGCGCAGATCGATCACCATTTGTGTGCGCCATTTGTTGTTGCCGATTTCCAATAAGCGCATGTGGAAGCGCTCGTTGATCTCGAAAAAGGCCGAGCGGTCTTGCACCGATTGCTTCAATTGGCTGTGCAGACTTTGCAACTCCTGAATGTCCTCAGGCCGCGCGAATTGGGCCACCTGTGCCGCTGCGTCAGATTCCAAGAGGGCCAGAAGGTGGTAGACATCGTTCAAATCGTTGTCGCTGACATCGGTGACGTAAGCGCCTCGGCGCATTTTCATGGTCACCAAGCCTTCGGTGGCCAGCACTTTGAGCGCCTCACGCAAAGGCGTGCGGCTGATGCCGTACTCTTGCGAGATCTTCATTTCATCGATCCAACTGCCGGGAATCAGTTCACGGGCAAAAATACGTTGGCGCAGGCGTTCTGCGACCTCCTCATACAAGGCATGCCGTCCCAAATTGTGATCAGTGCTCATGGTGATGATTGTAAGCCCAGAAGAGCATTTTGAATTCATAATTATGAATGATATGATTCTTTAACGACACAAACCTTGTCCGCTTCAGGGCAATTTCTCCAAGGTCCATCCATGAACACCCCTTCAGAATCCAACGGTGAATCTCGCATTGCGCAGTGGGAAAAGGCCGCCGCCAAATCGGCGCCCGGCGGCCGCTTGGAAGATTTGAATTGGCGCACCCCAGATGGCATCACGGTCAAGCCCTTGTACACCGGCGAAGACGTGCAAGGCCTGGCCCATGCCGACACCTTGCCGGGGTTTCCCCCTTATGTGCGCGGCCCCCAGGCCACCATGTATGCCGTCAGACCATGGACCATTCGGCAGTACGCTGGTTTTTCGACGGCGCAAGAGTCGAACGCGTTTTATCGACAAGCCTTGGCCGCAGGGGGGCAGGGCGTGTCGGTGGCATTTGATTTGGCCACCCACCGCGGTTACGACTCAGACCACCCCCGCGTGACCGGGGATGTGGGCAAGGCGGGTGTGGCCATCGATTCGGTCGAGGACATGAAAATTTTGTTCGATCAAATTCCGCTGGACAAGGTGTCCGTGTCCATGACGATGAATGGTGCTGTTTTACCCGTCCTGGCCGGATACATCGTGGCCGCGCAGGAGCAGGGCGTCAAGCCTGATCAGCTCAGCGGGACGATCCAAAACGACATCCTCAAAGAGTTCATGGTGCGCAACACCTATATCTATCCGCCAGAACCGAGCATGCGCATCATTGGGGACATCATTGCTTACACCGCTGAGCACATGCCCAAGTTCAACTCGATATCCATATCGGGCTACCACATGCAAGAGGCTGGCGCCAACCAAGCCTTGGAGTTGGCCTTCACCTTGGCCGATGGCAAAGAATATGTGAAAACCGCCATGTCCAAGGGCTTGGATGTGGATGCTTTTGCCGGTCGATTGTCTTTTTTCTGGGCCATCGGGATGAACTTTTATCTCGAAATCGCCAAGATGCGGGCGGCCCGTTTGCTGTGGTGCCAAATCATGCAGGGCTTTGGTGCGAAAAATCCCAAAAGTTGGATGCTCAGAACGCATTGCCAAACCTCAGGTTGGTCGCTCACCGAACAAGACCCCTACAACAACATCGTGAGAACCACGGTCGAGGCCATGGCGGCTGTTTTTGGGGGCACGCAGTCGCTGCACACCAACAGCTTTGACGAGGCCATTGCCTTGCCCACCGAGTTCAGCGCCCGAATTGCGCGCAACACGCAGTTGATCATTCAGGAAGAAACCCACATCACCAAAGTCATCGACCCCTGGGCGGGCAGCTACATGATGGAAAAGTTGACCCAGGACATGGCCGATGAAGCCTGGAAAATCATTCAGGAAGTCGAGGCCATGGGCGGCATGACCAAAGCCGTGGACTCTGGTTGGGCCAAGCTAAAAATCGAGGCGGCCGCTGCCGACAAGCAAGCGCGCATCGACTCCGGCCAAGATGTGATCGTGGGTGTGAACAAATACAAATTGGCCACTGAAGATGTGGTGCAAACCCGAGACATTGACAACGTCAAGGTGCGCGAAGCCCAAATTGAACAATTGCTCGCCATCAAGGCGAAAAGAGACAGCACAAAAGTCAAGGCGGCACTGGCTGCATTGACGCAAGCGGCGCAGGACCAAACGGGTAATTTATTGGCCTTGTCGGTGGAGGCCATTCGCTTGCGTGCCACCGTCGGTGAGGTGAGCGACGCGCTTGAAGTGGTTTTTGGGCGGCACCGCGCCGACACGCAAAAGGTGACCGGTGTCTATGCCGCGGCCTACGATGAAGGTTCGACGGACGGCGACAGCATGGCTTACTGGGATCAGCTGAAAGCGGATATCGCCTCTTTTGCCCAAGATCAAGGCCGGCGCCCGCGCGTGATGATTGCCAAATTGGGGCAGGATGGCCATGACCGAGGCGCCAAAGTGGTCGCCACTGCTTTTGCAGACCTTGGGTTTGATGTGGACATGGGGCCCTTATTTCAAACACCCGAAGAGTGCGCGCGACAGGCGATTGAAAATGACGTCCACGCTGTGGGGGTGTCCACCCTCGCCGCCGGGCACAAAACACTGGTGCCAGAGATCATCAAAGCATTGAAAGCGCAAGGGGCCGATGACATCATTGTCTTTGTGGGCGGTGTGATTCCCCGCCAAGACTATGACTTTTTGTACAGCGCAGGTGTGAAGGGCATTTACGGACCCGGCACACCCATTCCAGTGAGCGCACGCGGCGTTTTGACGCACATCCAACAGGCGCTGGCGTCGCATTGATGGCCTGCATGGTTTTTGCAGCATTGGTGTGCCAGTCATGAGCCCACCCGATTTACACCCCCAAGCCAAGGCCATTTTGACGGGCCTGTTGGGGGTTGATGGGGTGGTGCGGCGCCGCAGCATGGCCAAGGCCATCACCTTGCTGGAATCCACCCGTGCAGACCATCGCGCATGGGCTGACGACTTGCTCACCGCCATGTTGCCCCACACGGGCAGGGCCTTCAGGCTCGGTTTAAGCGGTGTGCCTGGGGTGGGCAAAAGCACCTTCATTGAAGCCCTGGGGCTGTACTTGATTGGACAAGGCCATCGGGTGGCGGTGTTGGCGATTGACCCATCCTCTTCGGTGTCAGGCGGATCGATCTTGGGGGATAAAACCCGGATGGAACATCTGGCAGTGAACCCATCTGCCTTCATTCGACCCAGCCCGAGCAGCGGGAATTTGGGGGGCGTGGCGGAAAAAACGCGCGAATGCATTTTGGTGTGCGAGGCTGCTGGGTACGATGTGGTGATCGTTGAAACGGTGGGTGTGGGCCAAAGTGAAACCGCTGTGGCGGGCATGACGGACCTGTTCGCCCTGATGCAATTGCCCAATGCCGGTGACGATTTGCAAGCGATCAAAAAGGGCATCATGGAGTTGGCCGATTTGGTCTTGATCAACAAAGCCGATCTCGATGCCAATGCCGCCACCCGTGCACAAGCCCACATCAGCAGTGCCTTGCGATTGTTTGCACCACACCCGCACACGGACATCGAACACGCGCCATGGCAGCCCCCCGTGATGCTGCTCAGCGCCCTCAAAGGCGCAGGGCTGGAGGACTTTTGGGGCCTGGTGCAGCAGCATCAAAAAGTCCAAAAGGCCCAGGGTTTGTTCATCCAACGCAGACAAAACCAATCCTTGACTTGGATGAATGAGCGCATTCAAGCGGGCTTGCAATCCGCCTTCAAAGAGAACCCCGCGGTCAAACATTTATGGCCAGAGCTCACCGCCCTGGTTCTGTCAGGTCGATTGGCCCCCTCCACAGCGTCGCGCAGGCTTTTGCAGGCGAACCAAAACCACCCCCATTCTTCAGGAGACATCCATGCATGACATCAACGAACAGCTCGAGCTCAAGCGCACCGCAGCGCGCCAAGGGGGAGGTGTCAAGCGCATACAGGCCCAACACGCCAAGGGCAAGTTGACGGCCCGCGAACGCTTGGAAATTTTGTTGGATGAGGGCACCTTCGAAGAATGGGACATGTTTGTCGAGCACCGCTGTGTGGACTTCGGCATGGCCGACAACAAAATTCCCGGCGATGGTGTGGTCACCGGCTACGGCATGATCAACGGGCGCTTGGTGTTTGTGTTCAGCCAAGACTTCACGGTGTATGGCGGGGCTTTGTCCGAAACCCATGCCGAGAAAATTTGCAAGATCATGGACCAAGCGATGAAGGTGGGGGCACCCGTCATCGGCTTGAACGATTCTGGCGGGGCCCGCATCCAAGAGGGCGTGGCCTCTTTGGGTGGCTATGCAGACGTGTTTCAGCGCAATGTGATGGCCAGCGGTGTGGTGCCGCAAATCAGCCTCATCATGGGACCATCCGCCGGCGGGGCGGTGTATTCGCCGGCTTTGACCGACTTTATCTTCATGGTCAAAGACAGCTCATACATGTTTGTGACCGGCCCTGAGGTGGTCAAAACGGTGACCCATGAAGAGGTGAGCGCTGAGGAGTTGGGCGGCGCCGTCACCCACACCACCAAAAGCGGCGTGGCCGACATGGCATTCAACAACGATGTGGAAGCCTTGTTGATGCTCAGGCGGCTCTACAACTACCTGCCCTTGAACAACAAAGACAAAGCCCCTGTGCGAAAAAGTGGCGACCCCACCGATCGCATGGACTTCAGCCTAGACACCCTGGTGCCTGACAACCCCAATAAGCCGTACGACATGAAAGAGCTGTTGCTCAAAACCGTGGATGACGGTGATTTTTTTGAGTTGCAACCCGACTACGCCAAAAATATTTTGATTGGCTTTGCCCGCATGGATGGCCAGACGGTGGGGATTGTGGCCAATCAACCCCTGGTGTTGGCCGGCTGCTTGGACATCAAAAGCTCGATCAAGGCCGCGCGGTTTGTGCGTTTTTGCGATGCCTTCAACATACCGGTGTTGACCTTTGTAGACGTGCCTGGCTTCATGCCGGGAACCAGCCAAGAGTATGGTGGCATCATCAAACACGGTGCCAAACTCTTGTATGCCTACGCGGAGTGCACCGTGCCCAAAATCACTGTCATCACCCGCAAGGCCTATGGCGGTGCCTATGACGTCATGTCATCCAAACATTTGCGGGGTGATGTGAATTTCGCATGGCCCAACGCAGAAATTGCCGTGATGGGCGCCAAAGGTGCCGTTGAAATCATTTTCCGCGAGGACAAGGGTGATCCGGCCAAATTGGCGATGCGCGAGGCCGAGTACAAAGCCCGGTTTGCCAACCCGTTTGTGGCGGGGGCCAGGGGCTTCATTGACGATGTGATTCAACCCCACGAAACACGCAAGCGCATTTGCAGATCATTGGTGATGCTGAAAGAAAAAAGCATTGAAAACCCATGGCGCAAGCATGGCAACATCCCTTTGTGATACCAGGATACCGAATATGTTCAACAAAATTTTGATCGCCAACCGTGGCGAAATTGCCTGCCGAGTGATCGCCACCGCCAAGAAAATGGGCATACAGACCGTGGCCGTTTATTCGGAAGCTGACAAACTGTCCCGCCATGTGCAATTGGCTGATGAGGCTGTCCTGATTGGGCCAGCGGCTTCGCGTGAGTCTTATTTGGTGGCTGAAAAAATCATCGCAGCGGCCAAATCCACTGGCGCCCAAGCCATTCACCCGGGTTACGGTTTCCTCAGTGAGAACGAAGCATTTGCCAAGCGATGTGAAGACGAGGCTTTGGTTTTTATTGGACCCAAACACCATGCCATTGCGGCCATGGGCGACAAAATTGCTTCGAAAAAGTTGGCAAAGAATGCGCAGGTCAATACCATTCCCGGCCACAACGAAGCGATTGAAAGCCCCGAAGAAGCCGTCAAAATTGCCCAATCGATTGGCTACCCGGTGATGATCAAAGCCTCTGCTGGTGGTGGGGGCAAGGGCTTGCGCGTCGCCTTCAATGACAAAGAAACCCACGAGGGCTTTACTTCTTGTCGCAATGAGGCCCGCAACAGCTTTGGCGATGACCGCGTGTTCATCGAAAAATTTGTGGAAGAACCGCGCCACATTGAAATTCAAGTGCTGGGTGACGCGCATGGTCATGTCATTTATCTCAATGAACGTGAATGCTCCATCCAGCGTCGGCACCAAAAGGTGATTGAAGAAGCGCCATCACCTTTTATCAGTGAAGAAACCCGGGCGGCCATGGGTGCCCAGGCCGTTGCTTTGGCCAAAGCCGTTCAGTATCAAAGCGCGGGGACTGTTGAGTTTGTGGTTGGCAAAGACCAGAGCTTTTACTTTTTGGAGATGAATACCCGTCTCCAAGTCGAACATCCGGTGACCGAATGCATCACCGGCTTGGACTTGGTCGAGTGGATGATTCGAATCGCTGCCGGAGAAAAGCTGAGCTTGCAGCAATCGGAAGTTCAGCGCAATGGTTGGGCCATCGAATGCCGCATCAACGCCGAAGACCCTTTTCGAAACTTTCTGCCATCCACAGGGCGATTGGTGCGATTTCGTCCGCCTGCCCAGACCATGTTCCAAGCCGATCCAGAGCAACTCATGGGTGTGCGGGTGGACACTGGGGTCATGGAGGGCGGGGAAATTCCCATGTTCTACGACTCCATGATTGCCAAGCTCATTGTTCATGGGCGCGACCGGGCCGACGCCATTTCCAAAATGCGAAATGCATTGAATGGGTTTGTGATCAGAGGTGTCAGCTCCAATATTCCATTTCAATCGGCATTGCTGGCTCACCCCGATTTCATGTCAGGGAACTTCAACACGGGATTCATTGCCCAACACTATGCACATGGTTTCCGCTCCGAAGATGTGCACCATTCAGACGCTGATTTCTTGATTGCCCTGGCCTCTTTTGTGCGGCGCAAGTCCCGCGAACGTGCGGCGGGCTTGAGTGGGCAGCTGCCTGGCTATGACGTCAAAGTGGGGCAGCAATACACGGTCATCACATTGGATGTCCAGGGCGAGCACAGCCACACCCAGGTGGAGGTGGATGACTCGGGTGGGCGCCATGACACGGCGGTCATCAAGGTGAATGGCAAAAATTACGCCATTGAAAGCCACTCGCGCTTGAATGATGTGGCCATTCATGGCACTGTGAACGGGCAGCCCTTCACCGCACAGGTTGAACGGGGGTCCACCCAGAATCCTTTGAGCTTAAAGGTGCAACACAATGGTGCCTGCATCGAGGTGTTGGTGATATCACCGCGCATGGCAGAGCTTCACCGCATGATGCCTTTCAAAGCGCCGCCAGACTTGAGCCGTTTTGTGTTGTCCCCGATGCCGGGTTTGCTGGTCGAGGTCGCCGTTCAAGCGGGCCAAAAAGTCATGGCCGGCGAGCGTGTGGCCGTGATTGAAGCGATGAAGATGGAGAACGTTTTGTTTGCAACGCAAGACGGCATTGTGAAAAGCGTGGTGGCTGGAAAAGGTGAGTCCTTGACCGTTGACCAAGTTATTTTGGAATTCGAATCATGACCACCCCTCAGATGCGACCTTTCAAGGTCTTGGGAATCCAACAAATTGCCATCGGGGGATTGGACAAACATCGGCTGCGTCAACTGTGGGTGGACAAACTGGGCTTGGCGTTGACCGGGCAATTTGTGAGTGAAAGCGAAAACGTGGACGAAGACATTTGCGCCATGGGAGAAGGCCCGTTCAAAGTGGAGGTTGATCTCATGCAACCATTCAATGTCGAAAAAAAGCCAGCGGTGCATGCCACGCCCTTGAACCATGTGGGACTGTGGATTGATGACCTGGCCTCGGCTGTGCAATGGCTCACCGCGCAAGGTGTGCGCATGGCACCAGGAGGCATCCGCAAAGGCGCTGCAGGTTATGACATTTGTTTTTTGCACCCCAAAGCCAATGAAGAATTTCCCATTGCGGGTGAGGGCGTGTTGATCGAATTGGTGCAAGCCCCGCCAGAGGTGGTCAAAGCATTCTCGGCCTTGGCCGCACACAGTCACTAAGGTTGGTCATGCTCCACTTGCCAGATTTTGAAGGCATGGGCGCATAGCCGTTAATTTTTATGCCCAATCGGTTTGGTCTTCAAGCTTTGGGCCCGTGCCAGCGCAGCTTGAACCATCGTTTTTTTTCGGGCCGTTTTGTCAGCATCGCTGCTCGTGTCGTTGGCCTCCTTGGGTGGGGGCGCAAGAGCGACATCTTTCGGGCCTGAAACGAGGGGAGTGGGTGAGGAAGATGATTGGGCCAAACGACTTTGGTGCGCAGCATACCGATCGCGTGCATGCGTGGCCTCTTGGTCACTCCATGCTTGCCAACCGGTGCGGTCGCCGCTGATATCTTCCATTTCAATGCAATCGACAGGGCATACAGGCAGGCACAGCCCACATCCTGTGCAGTGTTGCTCGATCACTGCATGCATGCGTTTATGGCTGCCAAAAATGGCGTCTGTGGGGCACACAGGCAGGCATAAAGTGCAACCTATGCACCAACTTTCGTCGATCCACGCGACTTGGCGTGGTGCCTCAATGCCGTTTGCAGGATTCAATGTGCCAACAGGGCGGCCCGTGATGGCGGCCAATCGTTCAATGCCAACTTGACCGCCAGGCGGACATTGGTTGATTTCAGCGGCGCCTTCTGCAATGGCTTTGGCGTAATGCGCGCAATCCGGGTATCCGCAACGCGTGCATTGCGTTTGCGGCAATGCGGCCAAAAGGCGGGCGCTCAGGCTCACGTGGTTTTGCGAGAGGCTCTGCCGGTTTTGGTCGGAACCAACTTTTTGCTGGGTGTGGGCTTGTTCTGTCCCACCACATGGTGGGCCAAGATGAAGTCGCGCACTTGAGGGAACACAATTTCTCGCCAACGACGGCCACTGAAAATGCCGTAGTGACCTGCACCCGGAACTTCCAAGTGTTTTTTGTGTTGGCTGACTATGCCCGTGCACAGTTGGTGGGCAGCTTGTGTTTGACCGGAACCCGAAATATCGTCAAGCTCACCCTCGACGGTCATCAAGGCCGTGCCTTTGATGTCTTGCGGGCGAACACGTTCTGCTTGGCCGCTGGGGTTGCGCACATCCCAGGTGCCTTTGACCAAGGCAAATTCTTGGAACACCGTTTTGATGGTTTCCAAGTAGTAGTCGGCATCCATGTCCAGTACGGCGTTGTATTCGTCGTAAAACTGGCGATGCGATTCTGCACTGGAGTTGTCGCCTTTGATGAGGTCTTTGAAGTAATCGTAATGGCTTTTCAGGTGCCGGTCAGGGTTCATGGCGACAAAGCCCGTGTGCTGCATAAAGCCCGGGTAAACACGCCGACCAGCGCCTGGGAAATTGGGCGGCACTCGAAAAATCACATTGTTTTCGAACCACTCAAAGCTTTTGTTCATGGCCAAATTGTTGACGGCCGTGGGCGATTTGCTGGCATCAATGGGCCCGCCCATCATGGTCATGGATTTGGGTAGCTTTTCCCCATGAGAAGCCATCAACGAAACAGCGGCCAAGACGGGTACGGTGGGCTGACACACACTGATGACGTGGCAGTGTCCGTAATGCTTTTGCAAATGTTGAATGAATTCGCGGATGTAGTGAACGTAGTCGTCCAGGTGAAATTCGCCGTCTGACAGGGGAACCAATCGCGCATTTTTCCAGTCAGTCACATAGACTTTGTGATCTGCCAGCATGGTCCGCACGGTGTCTCTGAGCAAGGTGGCGTAGTGACCTGAGAGGGGCGCCACGATCAGCACAACGGGCTGCACCTTAAGTCGGTTCAGTGTGGCAGGGTCATCGCTGAAGCGCTTGAAACGGCGCAACTCACAAAAAGGCTTGTCGATTTCAATGCGTTCATGGATGGCAATTTCTTGATCGCCAATGGCCACGGTGTTGATGCCGAACTGGGGTTTTTCGTAATCTTTACCCAGCCGATACATCAAGTCGTAGGTGGCGGAAATTCTTTGAGAAAACGGGTTTTGACCCAGTGGCGAGATGGGGTTGCTATAAACCTTGGCGGCAGCCTGTGCAAAATCAGCGAACGGCTCCATCAGGGACCGTTGGGTTTCATAGATTTGATAAAGCATGGTGTTCCTGTTTGATGCAACGCAATATAACAGTGGAATTTCCAGTAAATTGGGGTGATCGCACCAAAATGCGATGTCAAATCAAAGTACTTTGGCAATGCCTGCGCAGACGTAATCGATGTTTTTGCTGTTCAGGGCTGCGACACACATGCGCCCCGTATCGGTGCCATAGATGCCAAACTCGTTGCGCAATCGAACCATTTGGTCCTTGGACAGGCCGGAATAGCTGAACATGCCAATTTGCTGGGTAATGAAGCCCATATCGCGTTGCACCCCAGCCGCCTTGAGGCCTTCGACCAGTTTTTGACGCATGTCTTTGATTCGAACGCGCATCCCTGCCAGCTCGCTTTCCCAAAGGCTGCGCCATTCGGGGTTGTTGAGCACGGCAGCCACAACCGATCCTCCGTGGATGGGTGGATTGGAGTAGTTGGTTCGGATGGCAATTTTGAGTTGCGACAACACTTTGGCGGCCTCATCAGCGGTTTCGCAGTGCACCGACAAAGCGCCAACACGTTCGCCATACAAGCTGAAACTTTTGGAGAAAGACGTCGCCACAAAAAAACTCAAGCCCGCCTGGACAAACAAATCAATCACGGCCCCGTCTTCAGCAATGCCATGTCCAAAGCCTTGATAGGCCATGTCCAAGAAGGCGGTCAAGCCCTTGCTTTTCACGATTTCAACAACCTGCTGCCATTGGCTGGGGGTGATGTCGTAGCCAGTTGGGTTGTGGCAGCAAGCGTGCAAAACGACGATGGTGCCGGGTTCCGCTGAAGCCAACGATGCAAGCATCTTGGGGAAGTTAACCCCCAGGGCCTGAGCGTCATAGTAGGGGTAGGCTTGAACATCAAAGCCAGCTTGGGTGAACAGCGCTTTGTGGTTTTCCCAACTCGGGTCGCTGATCAAAACCTTGGCTTGAGGATTCAATCGCTTGAGAAAATCGGCGCCCACTTTGAGGCCGCCCGTGCCACCCAGGCATTGCACTGTGGCCACGCGCTTGGATTGAACCGATGGGGATTGCGCACCAAACACCAGCGTCTGCACGGCTGCATCGTAGGCAGCTATGCCGTCGATGGGCAAATAACCCCTTGCGCTGGGTTTTTCCATCATGGCCTGCTCGGCTTTTTGAACGCAAGCCAACAAGGGCAATTTACCGTTGTCATCGTAATAAACACCAACGCCAAGGTTGACTTTTTTCGGGTTGTTGTCGGCAGCAAATTGTTCATTCAGTCCCAAAATGGGGTCGCGGGGTGCCATTTCGACGGCAGAGAACATCGACATGTGGTGTCCTTGATGGGGTGATCGGGTTGAAAATTACGCAGACTGTTGTAGGCTACACAGTTGCTTGCTAATTTTAACGCTCTCATGTCCACCCCCATAGCTGTTGATACGTCCCCCGCGCAGGGCTTGGCCGTTGAAGGTCAATTTGTTCAATTTACGGGCTCACCTTTTGAGCTTTTCCAGCCCTATTTACCCGCTGGCGATCAACCGCAGGCGATTGAGCAATTGGTTGAGGGCGTGAACGATGGTGAAGCCTTTCAGACCTTGTTGGGGGTGACTGGCTCTGGAAAAACGTTCACCATGGCCAATGTGATCGCGCGCCTGGGCCGACCTGCCATTGTTTTTGCCCCCAACAAAACACTGGCTGCGCAGCTCTACAGCGAATTCCGTGAGTTTTTTCCGCGCAATGCCGTGGAATACTTTGTCAGCTATTACGACTATTACCAACCTGAGGCCTATGTGCCGCAGCGGGATCTTTTCATTGAAAAGGACAGCGCCATCAATGAACACATCGAACAGTTGCGGCTGAGTTGTACCAAGAGCATTTTGGAGCGACGCGATGTGATTGTGGTTGCCACGGTGTCGGCCATTTACGGCATCGGTGAGCCTGAAAGTTATCACCGAATGGTCATGACTTTGCGCGCTGGCGACAAGTTGGGCCAGCGTGAGGTGATTGGCCAATTGGTGCGCATGCAGTATGAGCGCAATGACATGGATTTTTCGCGCGGCTGCTTTCGGGTGAGGGGCGAGACCATTGATGTGTTTCCAGCGGAACACAGTGAACTGGCCCTTCGCATCAGCTTGTTCGATGATGAAATCGAATCCCTCGAATTGCTGGACCCATTGACTGGGCGCGTGCGCCAAGCTGTACCCAGATTCACGGTCTACCCATCCAGCCACTACGTCACCCCGCGCGACAAAGT
>CAXNFO010000011.1:0-16936 GCA_964201395.1 Limnohabitans sp. | reverse complement strand
GGTCGCTGGCCAAAGGTGTAAATACCCGAGGGGAAAACCAGCAAGGCATCTGCGCCGCCGTCATGGGCCATTTTGGCCAAGCGCTGGGCTTCCATGCTGCTGTCGGTGTAAATGCCGTTGACGATGGGCAGTTTGGCACCGATTTCATCTTTGGTGATGGCCAACACCCGGACCTGTTCTTCAAATGTGCATGAAGCTGCTTCGGTGGAATGGGCATTGACCGTGATGGCGCTGATTCCGGGCACACTGGCCACATCACGCAGGTGCGCACGAAAACTCGGCTCATCGATGGAAAGATCATCAAAAAAAGGCAGCAGCACCGCCGGGATCACGCCGTGGGGATGGAAACGTTGTGCTTTGTTCATGGTGTCTTGTAGATCTAAAAATTGAGGCTGTAGGATAAAGCATCGACAGCCCGTTTGCACACACGGGTTGACCCTTGTCAGAATGGAACATATGACCTCTCAACTCTCAACCCCTCATGTGGTGGACGGCCTGCGTTTGCCACGGCCTTTTCAGGTGCGCCGCTTGGGGCACTTCGGCATCAATGTCGCATCGGTGGCCCAGTCGATGGACTTTTACGGTCGCTTGCTCGGCTTTGAAATTTCCGACGAGCTTGACTTTGGTCCGCGGGTGCCTGAGGCCTTGAAAGCCCAAGTGGGCCCCAGCTTGGGCTACTTCATGCGCCATGGCACCGACCACCATTCGTTTGTGCTTTTTCCTCAGGCAGCGATGCATGCCAGCAACCCGCACTACCTGGCCCATCCACACCTCAACCTGAACCAACTGACATGGCAGGTCTCGTCATTGCGCGAAGTGGCCCATGGCTTGGCTTGGTTTGAATCCTTGGACTCACGCGTGCTGCGCTCGGGCCGCGATACCCCCGGGTCGAATTGGCACATCTATCCCGTCGACCCTGAAGGACACATCAACGAGTTGTATTACGGCATTGAACAAATTGGCTGGTCGGGGCATTCCAAGCCCATGTCCATGCACGGCATCCGCTACACGCAACCGCCGCAATTGCCGCACCGATCCGAGTTTGCCGAAGTCAATCAAGCCATGGCCCAAGGTGTGGCTTTGACCAGTGGTTATCGGCGAGACGACCGCTTGGCCGAGACTTTTGATGTGGGTGGCATCTTGTTGCCACGCCCCTTCAAAATCACCAAGGTCGGGCCAGTGCGCTTGTTGGTGCGCGATGTTCAAGCCGTGCTGCAGTTTTATACCCATGCCCTGGGCTTGAGCCTGACCGAACAAGCCGATGTCATGGGCCACACCTGTTATTTTTTACGCACCAACACCGAGCACCATGCATTGGCCATTTACCCCGAGGCCTTGCGCGGCCCTTTGGGCATATCGCATTCGCGCAGCCTGCTCGGCTTTGGTGTGCAACTGGGCAGCTATGCCCAATTGCGGGCGGCGGTGAGTTTCATGGGGCAAGCGGGCTACCAGCCTGTGGACATGCCCCCTGCACTCTCACCCGGCATGGGTCACCACGTGTGGCTGCAAGACCCCGATGGCAATGCCGTTCAGCTCTATTGGGAAATGGAGCAAATTGGCTGGAATGGTTTGCCCCGTCCCGCAGCCGAGCGAAGGGTCTGGCCGCACAACCCCAGCGATTGGCCCGAACACATCGATGTCCTGCCAGACAGCTACATGGGTGAAGTGTTTTTAGGTCCCTTGAACTGAAAGATGGAAGACCCTTATGCGCTGTGACATCTTGATCCAAGGCGGGACTGTTTACGACGGCACCGGTGCCCCAGGGATACAGGCCGATGTGGCCATCACCCGAGGCCGCTTGACGGCCATTGGCCCCAGTTTGGGTGTATCTGCCAACAGGGTGATCGACGCCCGCGGCTTGGTGGTGGCCCCAGGGTTCATTGACATCAAAACCCACTCAGACTTCACCCTGCCCATCAACCCCAAAGCCGAAAGCAAACTGCGCCAAGGTGTGACCACTGAAATCATTGGCCATTGTGGTTTTTCGGTGGCCCCGTGTTTGCCCGACAAAGTCAAACTGTTGGCCGACTACCTCAACCCCAGCGCACCCTGGCTGCCCTTTCGAGAGATGGGTTTTGGCGAATACCTGGACAGCTTTCCCGCCACATCGGTGAATGCCGGCATGCTGGTGGGCCACAACACCTTGCGTTTGATGGCCATGGGCATGGCACAACGTGCACCCACCGAGGCTGAAATGGCCCACATGCTGGCCTTGCTGCAAGAGGGCCTGCAAGCCGGGGCTTTGGGCTTGTCCAGCGGTTTGTTCACCTCGCCCGGCGCCTATGCCCAGGCCGATGAAATGCTGCAACTGGCCCATTTGGTTGAGCAACACCACGGTGCCTACTTCACCCACTTGCGCGACGAATCCAATGGTGTGATGGCGGCGCTGCAAGAGGCCATTGACATCGCCAGCGCTTGTCGCATCCATGTGCAAGTGGTTCATTTCAAATGCTCTGGCGTGGACAACTGGGGGCAAACCGCCCAAGCATTGGCGCACATGCAAGCGGCGCGTGATGCGGGCATGGACATCGATTGCGATGCCTACCCGTATACCGCCGGCAGCAACCCGCTGAAAAACATCTTGCCCCAGTGGGTGCAAGCTGGCGGAGTCGAAGCCATGCTGGAGCGCTTGACCGATCCAGCCACCCGCGAGCGCATCCGACAAGAGGTCGAGCGCGATGGCTTGAACAATTGGGGCCGCATTGCCTCCTGGGAGGATGTGCGCATCTCGATCACCCCGCACCAGCCCCAGCATGCTGGCAAAACCATCGCTGGACTGGCCCAGGAGCGGGGCATGGACCCGGTCGACACCTTGTGCGACTACTTGCGCGAAGACCGCGGTGCAACCCGGGTCTTGATCACCTCTATTTCAGAAGACGATGTGCGTGAATTGATCCGCTCGCCTGCGGCCTTGATTGGGTCGGATGGCAATTGCGTTTCGCACAAAGGGGTGGTGAGCCAAGGAATGCCCCACCCGCGCTTTTACGGCACCTTTCCCCGTGTGTTGGGCCGCTACGTGCACCGCGAACAAGTCACCACCCTGGCGCATGCCATCTTCAAAATGACCGGCGCCACAGCGCGTGCGCTGCGCTTGCGCGACCGGGGTTTGTTGCGTGTGGGCATGTGCGCCGACGTGACGCTGTTTGAACCCGATGTTTTTTTGGACCTGTCCACCTACCAGGACCCGCACCGCTATCCTGCCGGCCAGCGAACCACCGTGTTGGTCAATGGTGTGGTGGTGATCGACCACGCCCAACACACCGGCGCCTTGCCCGGCCGCGTTTTGCGCCGGAGCGCCGATGGCAGCGTGGGTTTCACTGAATCGGCCACAAACCTTTGAGCAGTTTTTTCATGTCCAGTCGCGCAGCAATGCGCTGACCAGCCTCACCCACTTGTTGCATCAAGGCATCGTAGTCAATGCGGGTGAGCTTGCCGTCCTTGAGCACCTGTTCGCCAGCGATGAACACGTCTTTCACGCTGCTCCCCGTGGCGCTGTAGACCAAATTGGAAACCGGGTTGTACAGCGGTTGCCACTCGGGCTGGGTGGCATCAAACACCACAAAGTCGGCCTCTTTGCCCACCTCGATGGAACCAATGCGGTCTTGCAAACCCACGCCTTTGGCCCCATTCAGGGTGGCCATTTCAATCGCATGCTCGGGGGGCATCACCCGCGGGTTCATGCGCACCTCTTTGTACATACAAGCGGCCATGCGCATCTCTTGCACCATGTCCACCACGCCCGACGAGGCATGGTCGGAACCCAAACTCACATTCACCCCCATGGCCATGAGCTCAGGGTGTTTGCCCGCCGCCATATAGCCATAGCCGTTGTGCAGCGATGAAGAAGGGCTGCACACCAAGGTGGGTTTGCGTTTGACCAGCAGCGCCAATTCTTGCGGCTCGAGCCAACCCGAATGGACCAAGATCATGTTTTCATCCAGCACCCCGAGTGACTCCAGGCGTTCGATCTCGGCTTTGCCCGTGGCCGAAACGCTGGCGTCATGGGTTTGATAACTGAAGCAGGCATGGGTTTGCAACTTGACCCGGTGCTTGTTGGCCAGGTCTTTCAGGCCGGTGATGAGTTCATCACTGGCGTTGTTCATACCGCGAAACGATGCCGACATGGTGAGTCGGCCATGGTGCTGCCCCAGGTAGCGCTCAAACAAAGCCTCGGTTTTTTCGAGGCAGGCGCCGGTAGACTCAATCATGCTGGCCGGCAACAAGCCCATGACGGATTTGGTTTTATCAAAGCATGAACAGGCCGCCACCAAGCGCATGCCCGTGGAGAGCACGGACGCGATGGTGGCGTCGGGGTGGTAATTGCCGGGGTCGGTGAAGCAGGTCACGCCATGGCGCATCAACTCCAGGGCTGCAAAAGCAGAGCTCACCGCCACATCCTCACGGGTATTGGCGGCCTCATAGGGGTACATGTGTTCAAACAAAAACTGCTGGGCATTGGCCTCATCGGCCAAGCCCCGGGACAGTTGGAACGAGGCATGCAAGTGGTTGTCGATCATGCCGGGGATCACCACCCGGCCATGGCCAGCAATGGTTTGGCTCGCCTGCCATTGGCCCGAGAGATCGGCGGTTTTGCCCACCGCCACGAACAATCCGTCTTTCACCGCCAAGGCCGCGTCGCGGATGATGCGGCGCTGAGGGTCAACGGTGATGAGCCAGTCAATGTGGGTGACCAACAGGTCACATGAAAGGGGTTGGCCTGGGGCGGTTGAAGTCGCTGACATGCAATGGGCTTTGGGGTGAAATGTGGATGAATGGATGGGGGGTGGAGCTGTGCTCAGTCAGCTTTGATGCCGTTGTCGCGGATGAGTTTGCCCCAACGCTCAAGGTCACGCCGCACCACATCGGTGAAACGGTCTGGGCCCATGCCCGATGGCTCCAAACCGAGTTCGCGCAACTTGGCCGACATCTCAGGTGAATTGACCGCCTTGCGAATGGCCTCGGTCAACACCGCCACCACTTCTTTGGGTGTTGCAGCCGGTGCAAACACCGCATGCCAGCCTTGACTGCCAGAGCCAGGGAATAAGCTGTCCATGGTGGGCACTTGGGGCATGCTGGCCATGGGTTTGGCGCTACTGGTCATGATGGGCCGCAAACGGTTACCTTGCACTTGGGGCAAGATGCCCAAGCTGGTGTCAAAAATCAAATCCACTTCACCGGAGAGCAAAGCCTGCATCGCCGGTCCATTGCCCTTGTAGGGGATGTGCTGGATTTGAATGCCCGCCGCACTGCGGGCCAACTCCATGTACATGTGCTGGCCCGAGCCCGAACCTGCGCTGGCGTAATTGAGTTTGCCCGGTTGCTTGCGGGCCATTTGTATCAAGTCTTGCATGCTGTTGATCGGTGATTTGACGTTGACCGCCAGCACGTAATCAAAGGTGCTGACCTGGGCAACAGGCACCAAGTCCTTGATCACGTCATAGGGTGTGGCCTGCAAGCTCACCACCGTCACCATGGGTGTGGCCGCATTGAGCACCAAGGTGTAACCATCCGCTGCGCTCTTGGCCACATAGTCCACACCCACCACACCACCGGCGCTGGCACGGTTCTCCACCACCACGGCCTGCTTCAAGCTGTCTTGCATATTGCGTGCCAAAAGGCGTGCGACAACGTCCAATGTGCCACCGGGCACAAAGGGAACAACCAATTTGATGGGGCGGTTGGGAAAGCTGGGAGCTTGCGCCATCGCGCCCGCACCCAACATCAAACCCACACTCAAAAACAAAAAGCGCAACACGGCAAGGCGAAGGAACAGCATGGCTTTCTCCAACAAAGGTTCAACAATTCAAAGGCTCAACGGATCAACGGCTCAAAGGCAAGTTTTTTTGCAGCCACCCACTGACCAGGTCGATGACCAAGGCATTGCCTTCGCCCAAAATAAAGTGGTCGGTTTCGGCAAACAGGTGCAAGTCAGTGGGTTGACCGGCATGGGCAAACAAATCCAGCGACTGTTCGGTGGGGGTGACGGTGTCGTTCGATGGGTGCAGCAACAGCAATGGCCGTGGTGCAATTTGGCCCACCACCTCGTTGGCGCGGAAGTTGAACATGCTCTCAACCACTTCGTAAGGAAAGTCGGTGATCGAACCCGGTGCCAACTGGTTGCGCAATCCGGGCTGAATCGGCACGATGTCGTAACGCGGCACCATCATCGACTCACCCAAGGCCAAGCGGCGTTGGCCCTCGGCCATCATGTCAGTGAATTTTTTCCAAGCCTCGGGGCTGGCATGTTGTTTGCGAAATTTCTTTTCACCATCGCCCCAGCCACCGGTGGACACACAAGCGGCCACACGCGTGTCAATGCCTGCGGTGTAAATGGCCACGGCTGCACCAAAGCTATGTCCCATCACCCCAATGCGGGCTGCATCGACCTCGGGACGGGTTTGCAAAAAGTCAATCGCGGCCTGGGTGTCTTGCACCTGCTCCATGCAAATCACTTTGCCACGTTGGCCTTGGCTGTCACCGCAACCACGCATGTCAAAGCGCAAGGTGACATAGCCCAATGACGCAAACAACTGGGAGGCAGCCATAGAGATACCGCCGTTTTTATTGCTGCCAAAGCCGTGCAGCACCACGATGGCAGCGCATTTTTGACCAGGTTGCAAGGTGTCGGGAATTTGCAAAACACCGGCCAATTGAAGGCCTTGGGAGGTGAAGTTGATGAGGTGTTCCATGCGATCGGTGGTAGTAGATGTGAAAGAAATGACAGCGGCATAGTTTGGCGAACCCTGCTACTGGTTCAGATCAACTATACACAGCGCACCGCAATGACATTGACAAGCTTTACCCGATGCGCCTGGCCAAGCAGCCTTGGCCACGGCAACTGTGTGTGTGCTGCAGCCAAACGCGCGTGCGGCTGTCAAAAAAGCTAGGCCCGCTAATTGCATACAGGTGAGAAAGCTGGTTTTTCGACACCTTGCCCTCACTTTGATGGAGTTCAGCCATGAACAAATACGCCGCAAGCATTCTCTTGTCTTTTTGCGCAACAACTGCTGGGGCGGCAAGCAACTGGACCATCGTCGCTGACCAGGATTTGCGCGAAGCCATTCACAGCTACAACAAAGCCATTGCCTTGGAACCCAGCCATGCCCTGGCCCATTTCCAAAAAGGCGAAGCCCTCAAAGAATTACAGCAATGGACGCCGGCTTTGGCCAGCTACGACAAATCCATCCAACTGGACAAAACACATGCAGCATCGCACCTGGGGCGAGCCCAAACTTTGTTGGGCCTTCAGCAATGGGATGAGGCCCAAAGCAGCTACAACCAAGCCAGTGCGCTGCAACCTGAAGATGCGCAGATGCACCACTCACACGGCAAAGCCTTGGCCCAACTCAAAAAATGGGACGCCGCCCTGGCCAGTTATAACCGCGCCATTGGGCTGAAGTCGGATCAAGCGAGCTGGTTCTTTGACCGTGGTCAGGCCTTGCACGCATTGCGCCAGTGGGATGAGGCCACCGACAGCTTCAGCCAAGCTGTTGCCATCAACCCCCAAGACGCGCTGTCCTTTCACGCGCGCGGTCGAAGCTTGTTGGAGAAAAAGTCTCCCCAAGCAGCCTTGGACAGCTTTGACAAGGCGATTGAAATCAAACCCGCATTTGCCCAGGCCCACAACGAACGCGGCATGGCCCTTCAGCAACTGAAAAAACCAGATCAGGCCTTGCTCAGTTTTGAAAAAGCGATTGCGCTGGATCCCCATTTGGCACTCGCTCACCTGCATCGGGGGAGGTTGCTGAAAGACTTGCAGAAATATGAATTGGCCCTGCACAGTTTGGAACAAGCCACCCATTTAACGCCGCAAAGCGCACAGGCCCACCTGGAACACGGCAGCGTCTTGGTGGCGTCTTACAAAGCCATGGTGGCCAATCCGGATGAGTGGCTGGCCAAGCGCCCAACTGACGGCATGCCGCGCTTTGGCCGACCCACGCATTTGGCCCTACAGCCTTTTATCAGGACCCACTACAGCGGCCAAAGACCCAGCTACTTTGCGCCCACAAGCACTTTTGATTGACGAATTGGCCTCTGCGCACCGGAGCTAACCAGCATGGCGAAGGTGCCAGCAAAGCGCTTTATGTGGGTGCATCGGGCCCAACCACAGGCCGACTGCCATGGCGGCCCCATGCAGAATCCCACTAAGACAAAGGGGCTCAGATAAAATAATCTCCAATTACAAGGAGTTCGTATGCCCAGTCTTATTCCGACATACGACAGGTGGATGAAAGAGTCAACGCCGTCCATGTCCTTTGGAATTCGCAGTTCTGACCTCAAAGCGGTCGATCAAGCACTGCTCAATTACTGGTCAGATCAATCCGAAACTCGCCTGGCGGCATTGCGCAGAGCGCTGTTGGTTTGGGAAGAGAAAAAATCCCATTACGAGCAAGCGGGCAACAGCCTTTACCGAAGCCCCACCAGAGATTGGCGACAAGATATTCGAAACAGCAAATGCGTGGTGTCACTTCTCCATGATTCCTTGTTTGCATCGACACGCCCTTTTTCACCGGCAGAACTTGCGGGACTGGAGATGCTGCGTGCCGCCAGTCTCGACCCCGTTAAAGATTTGCTTCGAGGCAAGCAAATCAGCGTGAAAAAAACCGCCATTGCCAGTTTGATCAGCAGCGCCTATAAGGAAGCCAAAGATGTCGCGGGGCAGTTGTCTGCGGTGCCCATACCCAAAGTAGACCCGATTCACCTGATTCGCATATTCTTACAGTGGGTCAAGTACAAGCTGCCATCATTCAACATCGACTTTCACATACCCAATTTACTGGCTTGGTACAAGGGTTTGAATTTGGATTTTCCAAACATCAATTTCCCTGAACTGTTTTTCAAATGGCTACAAATACATATCCCCAATCTGTCGATTCATTTGCCAGACATCTTCGCGTACTTCAAATTCAAGTTTCCCAGCTTGAACCTCAGTTTCTTTGCGCACCTGCAATTGAAGCTGCCCAATTTCCCAAGCATCACCATCGATTTTCCACACATCTCCATCCCTGACCTGGACTTTTTGCTGCCAACGCTGCCCGACATCCGTTTCAACTTGGCAGAAATTTTTGGCGTTGACTTTGGCATTCTGGAATTATTTCCCGAGCTGTTGAGTGGATTTTTAGAGAGCCTGCATGACATCTACCTGGAAGCCGTTCCATTTGTGGGGCCGGCCAAGAGTGCTGGCAAGGCCTTTGTGGGTTACTCCAAGGCGATATTGGCCCGCTACAACGCCTACAGCTGGGAGAAGAGCAATGCAGAGACCTTCGCCGCCAATGGCGCCAGCGATGCCTTTGATGCCGTCTTGGGTGTCATCGCCATTCAAGCCAACCGGACAGCGGCCAATGCCACGGTAGACCTGGTCACTGCTGGCGCCCAAACCGGTGGCGTTTTTTTGGACGGTGGCACGGCCACCGGAGCGGCCATCGCTGTGGGGAACCGTTTGGCCAAATTCATCATCACCATGCAGGTGTTCATCAACGATTACAAAGAAATGACCAAGGCCAACGAAGTCATGAAGGCCTGGTCAGAGGGGGGCACACAAAGCGTGGTGGAACTTTTCAAGACCTGTCCTTTGCTGGGTTGCTTTGTGCTTCATTGTTGCGACACATCTGCTATTTTGAGCGGAGTGTCAGATCAGCTTGGCTACGCTGGTTTTGTCTCTGAAGTCAACGCACAGCACAAAAAGGCCAAAGCCGTCAAAGATGCAGCCTACGGCTTCATCACTGTGAGTAAGTTTGAAATAGCCGGCATGCCCAAATTGGCCAGGGCTGAAACCGATCCCTTGGCAGCCGCAGCGGCGGTGAAGAACGCTTACGAGTTTCGCGCCAAAGGCAAATTGAAGTCCTGGGGTTTCATCTGATCAATTTGCCACTGACTTGATCATTCGATGGGTCGGTGCAGTGCGATGGCGTTTTTGTGTTGAAAGTGTGCGCGGGGCAGTTGCAAAAAGAAAAAAGCAAACTATATGCACTACACAGCATTTCAAGCACTTAGCGCTTTTTGAGTCGCTTTAAAACTGCATTATCTGGCTATGCCGTTGACACTTTGTTGACACTACAAGGGGTACTGTTGACGGGCATGAAGCACATTGAGAATTTCAATGGCCAGAACCGTATGACGATAGACCAAAATGTAGTTGGGATGGCTCACCAATTCATGGGTACCAGCGACGCGTCCACGTCGATATTGGACAGGGAGAGTGCCTAAGCTGTCTGCATCCTCTACCAATCGATCAACCAAATTTTGTGCTGCAACCGGGTTCGACTCGGCTATGAATTCGGTGATGGCTTGTAGATCTTGAAGGGCGGAATCAAGCCAAACGACGGGGCGCATGTTTCGCTTCTGCGGCTTTGATCACGTGGCCCATGCGTCGCGCCACTTCGTCGGTACTGTGACGGGGTGATGTGGGATCGTCTGCCAGACGCAGTGAAGCCTCGACTTTAGTCCTAAACCACTGATCATGGTGATCAGCTGCTTCCTGAGTCTCAAACTCAGAAACGATGGGAGATAAGGCAGCATTCATGAAATTATGGTATCACAAGCAAGGTCTATTTGCGTTTGCTTCACCACCACTGTTCGCCGTGCTGCTGCGCGAGAAATTCACGCAGCGTGGAACAAAGTTTTGTGCGTTGCGCAGGTGCAGTGCAATGGCGTTTTTGTGTTGCAAGTGTGCGCGGGGCAGTTGCAAAAAGAAATGGCAAACTGTGCGGAACAGTTTGCCAAGCATGATGGAGGCGCGGGCCGGAGTCGAACCGACCTACACGGATTTGCAATCCGGTGCATAACCGCTTTGCTACCGCGCCACTTGTGCGATAAAAAAGGGAAGCAGATGCTTCCCTTTTCATTTGGAGCGGGAGACGAGTCTCGAACTCGCGACCTCAACCTTGGCAAGGTTGCGCTCTACCAACTGAGCTACTCCCGCGTGGAGAGCGAAATTATAACGCATTTCGGCGTGTGCCCGCATGGGGCATGTCAATGCTTGATCGCCTCCACTTTCGGGACGGCATCGGTGCTCGGTGCAGCAGCCAATGGATCTTCATCGGGCAGTGGTTGGGGCATGCTCTCAAGGGCGATTTCAAGCACTTTGTCAATCCACTTGACCGGGATGATCTCCAATCCGTTCTTCACGTTTTCTGGGATCTCTTGCAGGTCTTTGACGTTTTCTTCGGGGATCATGACGGTTTTGATGCCGCCGCGCAAAGCCGCCAAAAGCTTTTCTTTCAGGCCGCCAATGGCCGTGACTTCGCCCCGCAAGGTGATCTCACCGGTCATGGCGACATCGCTGCGCACCGGGATGCCGGTGAGCACCGAAACGATGGCTGTTGTCATGGCCGCACCCGCACTGGGCCCATCTTTGGGGGTGGCGCCATCGGGCACGTGGATGTGAATGTCTTTTTTCTCGAACGCATCTTCACGGATGCCCAAGCGTTTGGCGCGGCTGCGCACCACGGTGCGGGCCGCCTCAACCGACTCTTTCATCACATCGCCCATGGAGCCGGTGCGGGTGATGTTGCCCTTGCCGGTCATGGTGGCGGCTTCGATGGTCAGCAAATCGCCACCCACCTCGGTCCAGGCCAGGCCGACCACTTGGCCGATTTGGCTTTGCTGTTCAGCGCGGCCGTAGGTGTATTTGCGCACGCCCAAAAAGTCGTCGAGGTTGTCAGCAGTGACCACCACTTGGGGGGTCATCTTCTTGAGTTGCAAACCCTTGACCACCTTGCGGCAAATTTTGGACAGATCGCGCTCCAACGAGCGAACGCCGGCCTCGCGGGTGTAGTAGCGCACGATGTCGCGGATGGCCGACTCTTGCAAGGCCAGCTCTTCGTCTTTGACACCGTTGTTTTTCATTTGCTTGGGCAGCAAATACTTGATGGCGATGTTGACCTTTTCGTCCTCGGTATAACCCGACAAGCGAATCACCTCCATGCGGTCGAGCAAGGCCGGTGGGATGTTCATCGAATTGGAGGTGGCCACAAACATCACGTCGCTCAAGTCGAAATCGACTTCGACGTAATGGTCGGCGAAGGTGTGGTTTTGTTCGGGATCCAAAACCTCGAGCAAAGCGCTGGAGGGGTCACCGCGAAAATCGGCGCCGATCTTGTCAATCTCGTCGAGCAAAAACAGGGGGTTGCGGGTGCCGGCCTTGGTCAGGCTTTGCAACACCTTGCCAGGCAAGGCGCCGATATAGGTGCGGCGATGCCCACGAATTTCAGCCTCGTCGCGCATGCCACCCAAGGCCATGCGCACGTACTTGCGACCCGTGGCTTTGGCAATGGATTGCCCCAATGAGGTTTTGCCCACGCCCGGGGGGCCGACCAAACACAGGATGGGGGCCTTGACCTTGTCCACCCGCTGTTGCACCGCAAGATATTCAAGGATGCGGTCTTTGACTTTTTCCAGACCGTAATGGTCTTCATTGAGCACGCCTTCGGCATTGCCCAGGTCGTGTTTGATTTTGGTTTTTTTGCTCCATGGCAAACCCACGAGCACATCGATGTAGTTGCGCACCACGGTCGCCTCGGCCGACATGGGTGACATGAGCTTGAGTTTTTTCAGCTCGCCTTCGGCCTTTTTGCGGGCCTCCACAGGCATTTTTGCGGCCTTTATTTTTTTATCGATCTCTTCAATGTCAGCGCCGTCTTCACCTTCACCCAGTTCTTTTTGGATGGCTTTGACCTGCTCATTGAGATAGAAGTCGCGCTGGTTCTTTTCCATTTGGCGCTTGACGCGGCCACGGATGCGTTTGTCCACATTGAGGATGTCGACTTCACGCTCGAGTTGCTCGTACAGGTTTTCCAAACGCGCTTTGACATCGGCCAGGTCGAGCACGATTTGCTTGTTCTCAAGCTTTAGGGGCAAATGGGCGGCTATGGTGTCGGCCAAACGACCAGGGTCGTCGATGCTCGAGATGGAGGTCAAAATTTCGGGCGGTATTTTTTTGTTCAGTTTGACGTATTGGTCAAACTGCTGCATCACCGCGCGGCGCAAGGCTTCGACCTCGCTGTCTTTTCCAGACAGGGCCATCACCTCGATGGGCGTGAGCTTGGCCGTGAAATGGGTCTCGCCATCGTCCACATGATCGACCACCGCGCGCTGCAAGCCTTCGACCAAGACCTTGACGGTGCCGTCGGGGAGCTTGAGCATTTGCAAGATGGAGGCCACGCAGCCAACACTGAACATGTCGCTGACCGCTGGTTCGTCTTTGGCGGCTGCCTTTTGGGCCACCAACATGATGCGCCGCTCGGCAGCCATGGACAGCTCCAAGGCCTTGATGCTTTTGGGGCGCCCCACAAACAATGGGATGACCATGTGCGGGAAGACGACGACATCGCGCAAAGGCAGCAAGGGCAGCTCAATGGCCACCGGCGGCAATGGTGTTTGTCCAGACATGTGGGTCTCAACCTCAGGAAAAAGCGCAGCCTGTGGGCTGCGCTGGGGGAATCAGGCCTTTTTGGCTGCCTCTCGGTAGACCAGCAAGGGGGGTTTGTTTTCGTCAATGGTGGACTCGTCCACCACCACTTTTTCGACATTGCTCGCATTGGGCAAATCAAACATGGTGTCGGTCAGCGATTGTTCAAGGATGGAACGCAAGCCACGGGCACCTGTTTTTCGCGCCAAGGCCTTTTTGGCAATCGCTTTGAGCGCATTGGGGCGGATTTCAAGGTCCACACCTTCCATGGCGAGCAATTTGCTGTACTGCTTGACCAAGGCGTTTTTGGGCTCGGTGAGGATTTGCACCATCGCGTCTTCGGTGAGTTCGCTCAAGGTCGCCACGATGGGCATGCGGCCAACCAGCTCGGGGATCAAACCAAATTTGATCAGGTCTTCGGGCTCAACCTCACGGAACACATCGGTCAGGCTGCGCTGCAACTTGCTTTTGACCATGGCGCCAAAACCGATGCCAGAGGCTTCGGTGCGGTTTTCAATGACCTTCTCCAAACCCGCAAACGCACCACCGCAAATGAACAAAATATTGGTGGTGTCGACCTGCAAAAAGTCTTGGTTGGGGTGCTTGCGCCCTCCCTGGGGGGGGACGCTGGCCATGGTGCCCTCGATCAACTTGAGCAGGGCTTGCTGCACCCCCTCACCCGACACATCGCGGGTGATGGAGGGGTTGTCAGACTTGCGAGAAATTTTGTCGATTTCGTCGATGTAGACGATGCCACGCTGGGCCCGATCGATGTCGTAGCTGCAGCTTTGCAACAGCTTTTGGATGATGTTTTCCACATCCTCACCCACGTAACCGGCTTCGGTCAAGGTGGTGGCATCGGCCATCACAAAGGGCACGTCCAGCATGCGCGCCAAGGTTTGCGCCAACAAAGTTTTGCCCGAGCCGGTGGGGCCGATCAGCAAGATATTGCTTTTGGTCAGCTCGACCTCGTCTTTTTTGGACTTTTCTTTGTGGCGAAGGCGCTTGTAGTGGTTGTACACCGCCACCGCCAAAGACCGCTTGGCCGCTTCTTGGCCAATGACGTAGTTGTCGAGGTTGTTTTTGATTTCCAGCGGGGTGGGCAAGTCGCCACGCGCATCGCGGGCAGCGGTCTCGGCGGGCAGCTCGTCACGAATGATCTCATTGCACAGGTCAATGCATTCGTCGCAAATGAAAACCGAAGGCCCAGCGATCAGCTTTTTGACCTCGTGCTGGCTCTTTCCGCAAAATGAGCAGTACAGGGTTTTGTCGCTGGAGTTCGATTTCTTATCGGCCATGAATGCCTTCCTCGCTCAGGGTTTGACCAAATGATAACCAATTCAGCCAGGGGCAAAAGCGCCCTGCAGGCCATGGTTCCTCGGGCGATGCACTCAAGCGATCAAGGCCGCTTGGCAATGACTTGGTCGACCAAGCCATATTCTTTGGCTTCATCGGCCGAGAGGTAGTAATCGCGCTCGGTATCGCGCTCGATTTTTTCCAGGGGCTGACCGGTGCGCTCGGCCAAAATTTTGTTCAACTGCTCGCGGGTTTTGAGGATCTCGCGGGCGTGAATTTCAATTTCAGTGGCCTGGCCTTGGGTGCCGCCCAAAGGTTGATGAATCATGACCTTGGAGTTGGGCAAGCTGAAGCGCTTGCCCTTGGCGCCAGCGGCCAGCAAAAAGGCACCCATGCTGGCGGCCATGCCAATGCACAAGGTGGAGACCTCGGGTTTGATGAAGTTCATGGTGTCAAAAATCGCCATGCCCGCGCTCACCGAGCCGCCCGGGGAGTTGATGTAGAGCGAAATGTCTTTGTCGGGGTTTTCGCTTTCCAGGAACAACAACTGCGCGACCACCAGATTGGCGGTTTGGTCATTGACGCCACCGACCAAAAAAATCACCCGCTCGCGCAGCAAGCGCGAGTAGATGTCATAAGAACGCTCGCCACGGCCTGACTGCTCAATGACGATGGGCACCATGCCCAAGGCTTGTGTATCTGTTGCACTCATGCGTTTTGCCCCATCAATTCTTCGAATGAAATCTGCACATCGGCCACTTTGCCGTGGCTCATCACATGCTCGGTGACATTGGCCTCGATGACGATGGCCTCCACTTCGGCCAAGCGGCGGTTGTCCGAGTAATACCAGCGCACCACGTCGGCAGGCTTTTCGTAGCTGGAGGCCAGATCATCGATGTGTTTTTTGATTTGCTCGGCCGTGGCTTGCAAGTTGTGGGCACGAACCAATTCAGCCACCACCAACCCCAAGCGCACCCGGCGCTCGGCCTGGGGACGGAAAACATCGTCAGGGATGGGCGCGTTTTCGGCGTCTTTGATGCCACGCTGCTTGAGGTCGGCGCGGGCACCTTCGATCAAACGGTCGACTTCAGCTTGGACGCTGGACTTGGGCAAGTCCAACTCGGCTTTGGCGGCCAAGGCTTCCAAGGCCGCTTGTTTGTTGCGGGCCAACAAGCGTGACTTGAGTTCACGGTTGAGGTTTTTGCTGATGTCTTCGCGCAAACCTGCCACGGTGGGGTTGGGCACGCCCAAAGAAACCGCCAGTGCATCGTCAACCTCAGGCAAGTGGGCGGCTTCGGCTTTTTTCAGGGTGACCAAAAAGTCGGCTTGCTTACCGGCCACATCTTTGCCGTGGTAATCGGCGGGGAAGTTCAAAGGAAAGGTTTTGCTTTCGCCGGTTTTCATGCCGCGCACGGCTTCTTCGAACTCTTTGAGCATTTGGCCTTGGCCCAGCATGAACTGGAAACCTTCGGACTTGCCGCCGTCGAACAACTCGCCGTCGATCTTGCCTTCAAAGTCGATGGTGACGCGGTCGCCATCTTCGGTGCCAGCACTGGCAGGGCGCTGGGTATAGGTGCTGCGCTGCTTGCGCAAAATTTCGATGGTGCGCTCAATGGCGGCTTCGCTCACCTCAGATGTGTGACGCGACACTTCTAAAGTGGCCAGGTCGGGCATCTTGACTTCAGGGTAAACCTCGAACACCGCGTCAAAGGCCAACTCACCTTCTGGGGCGCCCTCTTTTTCACTGATGCGGGGTTGGCCAGCGACACGCAACTTGGCTTCGTTGGCGGCCACCGAGAAAGCTTCCCCCACTTTGTCGTTCATGACCTCGTATTGGATCGAATAGCCATAACGCTGCGCAACGATGTTCATCGGCACTTTGCCCGGGCGAAAACCATCGATCTTGACTTGGCGGGCCAGGCGTTTGAGGCGTGTGTTGACCTCGGATTGGATGACAGTGACCGGCAGGGTCAGGGTCATCTTGCGCTCGAGTTTTTCCAGGTTTTCGACAACTACGGTCATTTTCTCTCTCCTTATCGGGTGCATTGGGCCCCTATGTGGGCCCGGGCCAGTGGGGGCATCTTGGTGCGCGGGGGGGGACTCGAACCCCCACAGTATTGCTACCGTCAGGACCTAAACCTGGTGCGTCTACCAATTTCGCCACCCGCGCGGGATTGCAAAACAGCAACGGGTGGCCTGTTGCACAGTCCACCCGCCTGAAATCGGTCAGCC
>CAXNFO010000010.1:0-18259 GCA_964201395.1 Limnohabitans sp. | reverse complement strand
GTGGCGCACGAATGCATCTTGGACCTGCGTGGCCTCAAAGACAGTGCCGGTGTGATGGCCGAGGACGTGGCCAAACGCTTGATGGACCATGGCTTTCATGCACCCACCCTGTCGTTTCCGGTGGCCAACACCTTGATGGTCGAACCCACTGAAAGCGAAACGCTGGAGGAACTCGATCGCTTCATCCAAGCCATGATCGCCATCCGCGAAGAAATTCGGCACATTGAAACCGGTGTTTGGCCGCCAGACAACAACCCGCTGAAAAACGCACCCCACACAGTGGGCAGCGTGCTGGGTGCGGACTGGCCCCACCCCTATTCCCGCGAGTTGGCTGCGGTGCTGCAGGGCCGCCCCCTGGGCAGTGTGAAGTACTGGCCCAGTGTGGGCCGCATCGACAACGTACACGGCGACCGCAACCTGTTTTGCAGTTGCGTGCCCCTGTCCGCCTACGCCACGGACAGCCAGACCTCGGGCTGATCAGCCTTCGTAACGCTGGCCGGTGGCCAGCAATTCGGGTGTGCCAATCACCGCGTTGAGGCCGTCAAAGTCCAGCATCTGGTCGCGCCAAGGCAAGCTGGTTTGGTGCTGGTGCAAGCTGCGGTAATAGCCTTGCAAGGTGTGCGCCACCGCCCGTGCCGTGCCGCCGGGGAAGATCACAATGCGGTAACCCTTTTGACCCAAGCTTTGGGCATCGGTCACCGGGGTTTTGCCGCCCTCGACCATGTTGGCCAGCATCGGAATGCGCTTGGCAAAGCGACCACAAGCCACATCCATTTGCTCGGGGCTGCGCACCGCTTCGATGAACAGTGCGTCCACACCGCATTCCAAATAGGCTTCGGCACGGTCCATGGCGGCTTCAAAACCTTCCACCGCCACCGCATCGGTGCGGGCCAAGATCAAGGTTTGGGGGCTGCGCCGCGCATCCAGCGCCGCCCGCAATTTGCCTTGCATCTCGCGGGTCGGGACCACGGTTTTGCCATCCAAATGGCCACAGCGCTTGGGAAAGCCTTGGTCCTCGAGTTGGATCATGGCCGCACCCGCCCGCTCAAAGGCCAGCACCGTGCGCTGCACGTTCAAAGCATTGCCAAAACCGGTGTCGGCGTCCACGATCACGGGCAGGCTGACCCGCTCGGTGATGCGCGCCAAGATGTCGGCCACCTCGGTGGCGGTGGTCAGGCCCACGTCCGAGCGGCCCAAGCGGGTGTAGGCGATGGATGCGCCAGACAAATACAAGGCTTCAAAGCCCGATTGCTCCGCGATCAAGGCGCTCAAGGCGTCGTAAATGCCAGGGGCCAACACCACTTGGTTTTGTTGCAGGCGCTGGTGAAAGGTCATGGTGGGGGTGTTCATGGGGAAGCTCTGTGAAAGTGAATTGATCATTCGGGTTTGGCGCCAGCATAGCGCACCACATCGCGCCAGCGCAGCACATCTTGGGCCACAAAGCGCTCAAAATCTGCCGCGCTGCTGCCCACCACCTGGGCGCCTTCGGCCTCGATGCGTCGGCGCACTGCGGGCAACAGCAGGGCTTGGCGCGCTGCTTGGCTGATTTTTTGCGCCAGGGTTGCGTCCATGCGCGCGGGTCCAAACAAGCCAAACCAAGCGCTGGACTCAAAGCCGGGCAAGGCCTCAGCAATGGCCGGCACATCGGGAAACGCCGGCAAGCGGGTGGCGCTGGTCACGCCCAAGGCTTTGAGCCGCCCGGCTTTGATGTGCGCCTGGGCGTTGCCGATGTTGGCAAACATCAACTCAACCTGCCCAGCCAGCACATCGGCAATGGCCGGCGCCGTGCCGCGGTAGGGAATGTTGACGATGAACACTTGCCCCTTCATCTTGAACGCGTCGCCCGCCAAGTGCAAAGACGAGCCCAGGCCGCCAATGGCGAAATTGAGTTTGCCCGGCTGCGCGCGCGCCAGGGCCAGCAACTCGCTGAGGTTGTTGGCCTTGAGGGATGGATGGGCCACCAAAATGGACGGCGACGTGGACACCATGGTCAAGGGGGTGAAGTCGCGCACCGGGTCAAATGGTAATTGCGGGTACAGCGAGGCGTTGATGGTGTGGCTGGTGAAGCTCATCAACAGGTTCAAGCCGTCCGCTGGCGATCGGGCCACGGTCTCGGCCGCCAAATTGCCCCCCGCACCGGGGCGGTTTTCCACCACCACGGGCCGCCCCAACTGCTCGGCCAAGGCCTGCGAGATGGCCCGCGCCATGGTGTCGGTGGTGCCACCAGCCGAGGCACCCACCCAAATCTTGACCGGTGCGCTGGCCGTGCTTTGGGCCCATGCCCCACCCCCTGCAAGCACCGACCCCAAGGCCAAGATCAAGCCCACCCAAACCCGTGCAGCAGGCACGCCCACCCAAGCCTGACGCAGCGCGTGGCGGGCACGGTTAGCGGCCTGGGCCGCGCAGGCAAAAATGCGCATAAAAGGGTGATGCATGGTGGGGGTCCAGCGTGTGTCAAGCCAAGTGGCTTGTTCAGCAAAAGCTGTGGCCTCTATTTTGACCGCGCAAGCCTTAGACTGCGGCCTGTGCTGACCGCTCGGCGACAGCCCAGCCCCTGCCCACTGGCACCCCCTCAACCATGCACTGTCCAATGCCTTCTTGATCGCCTGCTCTTCATGCTGCCTGAAATCAAACCCTATTTGACCGCCCTGGCCCTGCCACCTTTGTCGCCGCTGCTGCTGATCGCTGTGGCTTGGTGGGGCTTGAGACGCCACCGCGCCTGGGCACATGCAGCCATCGCCCTGGGTTTGGCCAGCCTGTGGTTGCTCAGTTGCTCTGCGGTGAGTGTGTGGCTGAGTCGGCACCTCTTGCCCCAACACCCCATGGTCAGCGCGCAGGACTTCAACACCCAACAGGTGCAAGCCTTGGTGGTGCTGGGCGGCGGGGTCGAGGTGGACTTGCCAGACGGCGTCGCGCAACTGGGCCGCCACAGCCTGGACCGGCTGCGCCAAGGGGTGCAGTGGGCCCGCGTGACCCAACTGCCGCTGATGTTCACTGGCGGTGTGGGCTGGGGTGGCCGCAAAGATGGCCCCACAGAGGGCGAGGTGGCGCAGCGGGTGGCCCAAGACGCTTTTGGTTGGCCCCTGCGCTGGGCCGAGAGCCAGTCGCGCGACACCCAAGAAAATGCCCAACAAAGTTTTCGCATCCTGTCGGCCCAAGGCATCACCCGCATCGGCTTGGTCACCGACAGCTGGCACATGGCGCGCAGCGTGCGCCAGTTTGAACGCGCCGGATTTGTGGTCACGCCCATACCCATGGGTCACCCGGGCACGGACAACGGCTTGCTGGATTGGCTGCCCGATGCTGGCGCCCTGAACACATCGCGACAAGTCATTCGAGAGCGCCTGGGCCTGTGGGTCGCGCGCTGAGCACATGCGCCAGGGCTTCAAGTAAAAGGCCCTTCGCCTCGTTTTCACCCCGATATGGGTCATCCCCTGGTGAATACCCCTCTTTCAGCGTCCGCGATCCACTCGCCCCCGTTGACCACTTTGCGCCCCCGTCTGTTACATTAATAACCAATCAGTCAGTAACAAAGTGACCCCAGATTTAACCCACAAACGCGAACGGCGAAAAGAGGCCCGCCCCGGCGAATTGCTCGAGGCGGCTTTGCAATTGTTTGTGCAAAAAGGCTTTGCCGCCACCAAGGTGGAAGATGTCGCTGCCCTGGCCGGGGTGTCCAAAGGCACCTTGTTTTTGTACTTCCCCACCAAGGAAGACCTGCTCAAAGCCGTGGTCAGCGAAAATCTGGCGCAGCACTTTCCGGCCTGGAACCAAGCCTTTGAAGCTTTTGAAGGCAGCAGTGCGGAGATGCTGCGGTTTGCCCTTCACAGTTGGTGGGAAAAAATTGGTTCTACCCCCGCCAGTGGCATTTGCAAGCTGATGATCAGCGAGTCGCGCAACTTTCCCGACTTGCTGGCCTTTTATGTGGATTCGGTCATGCGCCCCGGCAACATATTGTTGCGGCGCATTTTGGAGCGCGGCATGGCCAACGGTGAATTTCGCCCCATGGACGCCGACATCGCGGTGCACACCATCGTCGCGCCCATGATTTTTTTAATGATTTGGGAAAACAGCATGACCGCTTTCTCATCCAGCCTGTCCATGTCACCCATGGCATTTTTAGAGCATCAAATCGATGTCTTGCTGCATGGGCTGGTGGCGCTGCCCCAGAGGGCCTGAAACATGAATAAAACCTTATCAAGAACCTTGGTGGTTGTCATTTTGGCCAGTGGCCTGGGGGCGGCTTGGTATTACAAAAGCCGAAGTGCCACACCCCCTGCAGCACCCGTGGTCGTCGAAATGGTTTATGAGTTGGCCCCCAGTGACGTGATGACCCTGAGCAACCGCCCCTTGACAGTGGGTGTGCCCTTCACCGGCAACATCAAAGCTGTGAACAGTGCCGTGATCAAGGCCCGCGTGGCCGGCGAGCTGATGGACTTGTCGGTGCGCGAGGGCGACAGCGTGCGCACCGGTCAGGTCTTGGCGCGCATCGAGCCCACCGAATACCTGCGCCGCTTGCAACAGTTCAAGGACCAGGCCGATGCGGCCAAGGCCCAAATCGACATCGCCCAACGCCAATTCGACAACAACAAAGCCCTGGTTGACCAAGGCTTCATCTCCAAAACCGCGCTCGATACTTCCTTGGCCACCTTGCAGGGGGCGCAAGCCACCCACAAGGCGGCTTTGTCTGCGGCCGAAGTGGCTTCCAAATCCCTGGAGGACGCGGTGCTGCGCTCGCCCATCAACGCCCAGGTATCGGCGCGCTTGGCCCAGCCCGGTGAGCGGCTGGCGATTGATGCCCGGGTGTTGGAGCTGGTGGACCTGAGCCGGGTGGAAATTGAAGTGCCCATGAGCGCGGCCGATGTTTTGGGCTTGCGCACCGGCCAAACCGCCCGGGTGCGGGTTGAGGGACAAGAGGTGCCCGTTCCGGCCAAAGTGGCCCGCATCAACCCCAGCACCCAAAGCGGCAGCCGCAGCGTGATGGTCTATTTGTCATTCACAACGCTGCCGGGCCTTCGCCATGGCCAATTTGTTCAAGGCGTGATCGATACCGACCAAGCCCAGGTGCTGGCCGTGCCCTTGTCGGCGGTGCGCACCGAGCGCACCCAAGCCTATGTGCAAACCCTGGTCAACGGCAAAGTGGTTTACCGAAATGTCACTTTGGGGCCGCGCGGCCAAAGCGAGGGCAGCAACGACACCTGGGTGGGCATCAGCGGCGCCGATGCAGACAGCACCATCATCAGCGGCGCAGTGGGCAGCCTGCGCGAAGGCCTCAGCGTCAAAGTCAATACACCGACCAAGGCCCCCTGAACCATGTGGTTCACCCGCGTCAGTTTGCACAACCCGGTGTTCGCCACCATGATGATGTGCGCCATCGTGGTGCTGGGTTTGTTTTCCTACCAACGCCTGCAGGTGGACCAATTCCCCAATGTGGACTTTCCGGTGGTGGTCATCACCACCGAATACCCGGGCGCCTCCCCCGAAGTTGTCGAGTCCGAGGTCAGCAAAAAAATTGAAGAAGGGGTGAATGCCATTGCCGGCATCAACACCCTGACCTCGCGCAGCTACGAAGGCACATCGGTGGTGTTGGTGGAGTTTCAGCTGCACATTGACGGGCGCAAAGCGGCTGAAGACGTGCGCGAAAAAATTGCCAATCTGCGTCCCCTGTTGCGCGATGAGGTCAAAGACCCCCGGGTGTTGCGCTTTGACCCGGCCAGCAAAGCGGTTTACTCCTTGGCTGTCGTGGCCCAAGCCCCCGCGCCTGGCGCCAGCGCCATGTCGGCTGTGGAGTTGACCAATTGGGCCGACCAAACCCTGAAAAAACGCTTGGAAAACGTGCGTGGCGTGGGCTCGGTCAGCTTGGTGGGTGGCACCAAACGGGAGATCAACCTATTGCTCAACCCCCAGGCCATGGAGGCTTGGGGCGTGTCCGCTGACCAAGTGGTCAATGCGGTGCGCTCAGAAAATCAAAACCTCCCACTGGGCACCGTGCGCTCGAGCCAACAAGAGCGGGTGGTGCAAATCGATGCCCGCTTGAAGCGGCCCGAAGACTTTGGCGCCATCATCGTGGCACGCAAACCGGCTGGGCCGGTGTATTTGCGCCAAGTGGCCCAGGTGCAAGACGCGGGTCAAGAAGTGGAGAGTTTGGCTTTGTACAACGGCCAGCGCACTTTGCTGATGTCGGTGCAGAAGTCGCAAGACGAAAACACCATTGGGGTGGTCGATGGCTTGAACCAAACGGTCAAAGAGCTGGCCAGCAGCCTGCCCCCTGGCGTGCGGCTGGAGACGGTCAGCGATGGTGCGCGCAGCATCCGGGTGGCGGTGAACAACGTGCGCCAAACCCTGATCGAAGGGGCGCTGCTGACGGTATTGATTGTGTTTTTGTTCCTCAACTCCTGGCGCTCCACCGTCATCACCGGCCTGACCCTGCCGATTTCCATCATCGGCACTTTTTTGTTCATGTACATGTTTGGCTTCACCATCAACATGATCACCCTGATGGCCTTGTCGCTGTGTGTGGGCTTGTTGATCGACGACGCCATCGTGGTGCGCGAAAACATCGTGCGCCATGTGCAAATGGGCAAGTCCCCCTACCAGGCCTCCTTGGACGGCACCCAAGAGATTGGTTTGGCAGTGCTGGCCACCACCTTCTCCATCGTGGCGGTGTTTTTGCCGATTGGCTTCATGGGCGGCATCATCGGCAAGTTTTTTCACGAGTTTGGCATCACCATCGTGGCTGCGGTGCTGATCTCGATGTTTGTCAGTTTCACCCTGGACCCGATGCTGTCCAGCATTTGGCACGACCCCAGCATTGCTGCGCATGGCGCCAAACCGGGACGCTCTTGGTACGACCGCAGCATTGGCCGGGTCACCGGCTGGTTTGACCACCGCACCCAGGCTTTGGCCGATGTCTACCAACGCACCCTGGCGTGGGCCCTGCGCTTCAAAAAAACCACCTTGACCATTGCCTTGGCCACCTTTTTGACCAGCTTGGGCCTGGTGCCATTGCTCGGCACCGAGTTTGCGCCCAAGGCCGACTTCTCCGAAATCACAGTGAGTTTTTACACCCCGATGGGCTCATCCTTGGAAGCCACCGAGGCCAAAACCTTGCAAGTCGAGGCCATCTTGCGCGAGTTTCCCGAGGTCAGATACACCTTGTCCACCATCAACACCGGTGTGGCGGCTGGCAAGGTTTACGCCAACATTTTGGTGCGCCTCATCGACCGCAAGCAAAGAAGTCGCAGCCTAGACGAGATGATTGGCCTGTTGCGCGAGCGCTTGGGTCGGGTGGCGGGCATCACCGTGACGCATGTGGGTTTGCAAGAGGCCGTGGGTGGCAGCAATAAAGCCATCGAATTTTCCCTGCTCGGGCCGGACCAAACTGAGCTGGATCGCATCAGCCGCCGGGTGATGCAACAACTCCAAACCGTGCCAGGGCTGGTCGACATCGACTCCAGCATCAAGCCCAACAAACCCACCATCGAGGTGGTGGTGCGCAAAGACGCCGCCTCTGACCTGGGCCTGAGCGTGGCCACCATGGCGACCCAATTGCGCACCCTGATTGCTGGCACCACCGTGGGCAATTGGCGCGCCCCAGATGACCAAACCTATGACGTCATCGTCCGATTGGCGCCACCATTTCGCAACACCCCCGAGGACTTGGAGCGACTGCCTTTTTCCTTGCCCAATGCGGCCGATGGCGGCCAACGCAATGCCCGTTTGAACCAAGTCGCCCAAGTGGTGACGGCCACCGGGGCCAACCAAATCAATCGGCGCGACCTCTCGCGCGAGGTGGCCTTCAGCGGCAATGCCCACCAGCGCTCCAGCGGCGAGGTGTCCAAAGACATTCGGCGCGTGATGGCCGATGTGCCCCTGCCCCCCGGTTACCGCTTTCGCATCGGCGGCTCCACCAAAAGCATGGAAGAGTCTTTCTCTTATGCCCTGTCCTCCCTGGCTTTGGCGGTGATCTTTATTTACATGATTTTGGCCAGCCAGTTCAAAAGCTTTTTACAGCCCTTGGCCTTGATGAGCTCGCTGCCACTGACCTTGATCGGGGTGGTGCTTTCGCTGATGTTTTTCCGCTCCACCTTGTCGATGTTTTCGGCCATTGGTTTTGTGATGCTGATGGGCTTGGTGACCAAAAATGCGATTTTGTTGGTCGACTTCGCCATCCGCGCCCGCGAACCCCACTTGGGCGACGACGGCCAAATGCACGCTGGGGTGGGCCGAACCGAGGCTTTGCTGCTGGCCGCCCGGGTGCGCTTGCGGCCCATCATGATGACCACCTTGGCGATGATTTTTGGCATGGTGCCCCTGGCCTTTGCCCTGAGCGAAGGCTCGGAACAACGCGCCCCCATGGGCCAAGCGGTGATTGGCGGTGTCATCACATCATCCCTGTTGACCCTGGTGGTGGTGCCGGTGATTTACTGCTACATGGACGACTTGGCCCAGTGGGCGCGGCGGACATGGGGCAACCCAGCTTCCCACAAGGCCCCCGACCAGGGCGGCGCTTAAAATCATTTCATTCCCGCACAGACTGCCCTATGAACCAAGACCAAGCCCGTTTCAACATGGTGGAACAACAAATCCGCACCTGGGAGGTGCTGGACAAAGCTGTTTTGAGCGCCTTGATGCACATCAAGCGCGAAGATTTCGTGCCAGCCGATTGCCAAGAGATGGCTTATGCCGATACCGAAATTCCCCTGCCCCATGGCCAAACCATGCTGCCCCCCCGAATCGATGCCCGTTTGGCCAACGATTTGGCGCTGACCGGCCAGGAGTCGGTGCTGGAGATCGGCACCGGCAGCGGCTACCTGAGTGCCTTGCTCGCCCTGCGCGCGCGGCAAGTGCTCAGCCTGGAGGTGCATGCCGATTTGGCCCAACTGGCCCAGCGCCACTTGGCCCAAGCGGGCATCGCCAACGCCCAAGTGCGCTGCGCCGATGGCGCCCAGGGCGCGCCCAGTGACGGCCCTTTTGACGCCATCGTGCTGGGCGGATCGGTCTGCGAAGTGCCCCAAGCCTTGTTGGAGCAACTCGCCATCGGCGGGCGTCTGATCGCCATCGTGGGTGAAGAGCCGGTGATGCAAACCACCCTGTTCACCCGCAACGCTGCGCAATCTTGGCATTCAAAGGTGCTGTGGGACACTTTCGCCCCCCCCTTAACGGGCTTTGCCCAACCCAGTGCTTTTCATTTTTAAACGGCTGCCCACAGTCGCCCGCTGAGTCCACTGCCCCCAATGGATATCTTGAACACCCCAAGGACCCCCATGAAGTTTCGCCACCTCCCCGTTCACGCTGCGGTTCTGCTGGGCCTGAGCGGCTGGGCCCAGGCCCAAAGCCTGATTGAGTTGTACGACGCCGCCCGCGGCTATGACGCCACCTACCAGTCGGCCAAGTTACAAATGGACGCCACTGTGTCCAGGACCGACCAGGCGATAGCAGGCATCCTGCCCACGGTGACCTCGACGGCGGGGGTGTCGCGCTCCAACATCACATCGCTCACAGATGCCTTGTACGGTTCAACGACCTTTCCTAGTAATACAAACTTTTCTTACGACCGCATTTATGGTGCGCAAAATGCTGGCATTACCGCCAGCCAAGCTTTATACCGCCCCGCCAACGTAGCCACATATGTTCAAGGAAAGCGCCAACGTGAACAGGCTTATGCGGTGCTGGCCAGTGCCGAGCAAGACCTGATGGTGCGCCTGAGCCAGGCCTACTTTGACGTGTTGGCCAGCCAAGACAGTCTGACCTTTGTGAAGGCACAAAAAATCGCCGTCAACGAGCAACTGGCTTCGGCCAAACGCAACTTTGAAGTGGGCACAGCCACCATCACGGATACCCGCGAGGCGCAAGCCCGCTATGACCTGGTGATTGCCCAAGAAATCGCGGCCGAAAACGACTTGCGCGTCAAACGCATGGCCTTGGACATGTTGGTGGGTAAAAAAGACGTGTCGCCCAAGCCCTTGGTGAACATCAACGACCTTCCCTCGCCAGCGCCGGCCAATGTGGACGAATGGGTCAACCAATCTGAGCGTGTTCACCCTGGTGTCCAAAAAGCCCTGCTCGATTGGGAGGTGGCCAAGCTTGAAGTGGACAAAGCCAAATCTTTGCACAAGCCCACCGTTGATCTTCAAGCAAGTTACACATACTCCCTGAACCTAGACGGCACGGCGACATCAGGTTCTGGCTTTAGTGGCACTTCGTTTGCTGGGGTCCAAAATTCCCACATTGGCATCTCCTCCATTGGCGTCCTGGTCACCCTGCCCATTTTTTCCGGTTTTTCCAGCGACAACCGCATCAAAGAAACCCTGAAATTGGAAGACAAGGCCCAAGCCGACCTGGAGGTGGTCAAGCGCAGCGTGGCCCAGGCCACCCGTTCGGCCTACTTTGGCGTGGTCTCCGGCTTGGGACAGGTCCGGGCCTTGAAAGCCGCCGAAGACTCCAGCCAATTGGCCTTGGACGCCAACAAACTGGGCTACAGCGTGGGCGTGCGCATCAACATCGATGTGCTGAACTCGCAAAGCCAGTTGTTCCAAACCAAGCGCGACTTGGCCAAAGCACGCTACGACGTTCTGTTGGGCAACCTCAAACTGCGCCAGTCCAATGGCAGCTTGAAGGCCGAAGACCTGCAAATCGTCAACAACCTCTTGGCCAAATAAACCGTCAAACCAGCCACGGCCCCAGGGCTTGGGCCGTGCGCATCGCTGCCCCTTGGTGGCTTAACGCCAGCGACACACTGGCCTGGCTCGCCTGCTCACGCGATGCGGGTTGGGCCAACCACTCCAAGGCCAGCGCCACAGCCGCGGGCACATCGTGAACCCGCCGCGCCGCGCCGCTTGCCTCTGCCGATTCGGCCGCCTGGGCAAAGTTAAAAGTGTGCGGGCCCATCACCACCGGGCAGCCGCATGCGGCCAACTCGATCAGGTTTTGCCCGCCCGTGGGCGCAAAACTGCCCCCCAACAAAGCCACATCTGACAGCGCCGCATAAGCCGCCATCTCGCCCAAGCTGTCGCCCAGCCACAGGCTGGGAACCGGCTCGACCGCACCCGCACCTTCCGCGCTCGGGGCCACCTGTGCGGGCCCGCCGGGGCCCCATTGGCTGCGCCGGTGCACCTGCCAACCCCTGGCGGCGATCAAAGCAGCCACCGCATCAAAGCGCTGGGGATGGCGCGGCACGATCAGCCAATGCGCCGCCGCCAGGGCGCCGGGTTGGGCTTGCAAGGCATCGAGCAACATGGCTTCCTCGCCTTCGCGGGCGCTGGCCAGCATCACCACAGGGCGCTTCAGGCCAGTGCGCCAAGCCCGGCCCAGTTCCAACATGGCGGGGTCCGGTTGGGCGTCAAATTTCAAATTACCCAGCACGCCCAATACCGGCGCACCCACCTCGCGCAAACGCTGTGCATCGGCATCACTTTGGGCCCAGGCACCACGCAAGGCTTCATAAGCGGGCCTGGCCAAGCCCGACCATCGCAGGGCCAAACGGTGAGAGCGCTCGTTCATGCGGGCGTTGACCAACCACAAGGGCACACCGGCTTGGGCGCAAGCGGCAGACACATTGGGCCAGACCTCGGTCTCCATCAACACCCCGGCGCGCGGTCGAAAGTGGTGCAAAAAAGCATCCACTGCAGCCGGGGTGTCCCAAGGCAACCATGCCTGCTGATCGCCCGATTGAAGCAAGCCCTGCCCAAGCGCACGCCCAGTGGCGGTGCTGTGGGTGAGCAACAAGCGCAAACCCGGGTGCTGGGCGCGCAAGGCATCGATCAGCACAGCCGCCACATGGGTCTCACCCAGGGACACGGCATGCACCCATAAAGCACCGGGCTGGGCCCTGCCCTCATAACGGCCAAAGCGCTCCTCCACCCATTGGCCATACAGGGGTTCGCTGCGGGCGCGAAGCGCCAGTTTGCGCCGCAGCAGCGGCACCATGGCGCGCACCAGCAGGCTGTAGAGAAACCGCATCATGGGGGTGTGGACGCAGGGGAATGGGCCGCCAGCCCCGATGGATGGGGCAACAAACCGTTGGCCACGCGCTGCGATTGCGCGGCGACGCTTTGCCACGCCGCCCACACCGCTGGGGCATCGGGCACGTGGTCGCCACCCACCGCGGTTTGGTGCGCACGACCAACAGGCCCAGCACGCGCCACCCGGGGTTGGCTGAAGATGATGACGGTGGGCAAATCGAGAGCCACGGCCAAATGACCCAGCCCCGAATCCACCCCAATCACCCCGCTGCACTGGGCCATGCGATCGCGCAAATCGGCCAAGCCCATGCGGGGCCAAACTTGGCAAGTGGGGCCCAAGATGGATTGCAATTGGGCCGCCCATTGGGCTTCGCTGTCATTGGCTTGGGGCACCGCCAGCGTCCAACCTTGGGCCAAAAACCGCTGGGCCAAGGCCTGCCAATGGGCCATCGGCCAGGCGTTGTCAGCGCGGGTGGTGCCATGCGCCAGCACCACGCAAGGGGCTTGGGTGGGCGCTGGCAGGGGCCAGGGGTATACCGGCGCTTGTGACAACACACCTGAAGGCTCTTGACCCCAGGCACGGGCGGCCAAACTGCGGTAACGGGCGACAGCGTGGATGGTTTTTTCCATCAGCACGCTGCGCGAAAGCAGGTAACGCACAGGCCACTCATAAGCACACCAATCGCTGGCGTTGGCATAGGTCACGCTGTAGCCGTCTGGGGCCAATCGCGCCCCGCGCGCCACCCGGGCCGACTTGATCAGGCCTTGAAAATCAATCACCACGTCGTAGGCCTGTTGATGCAAATCGGCCCAAAAAGCCTTCCACCCTTGGCGCGACTCAGCAGACCAAGGGGCGCGGCGCCAACGCCGCTGGGCAATGGGGATGACCCGCGCAATGCTGGGCACCGACCGCAAGAGGTCGGCAAAGGCTTCTTCGACCACCCAGTCGATTTGCGCCTGCGGGTGCAGAGCCTGAATATCGTGCAAAACGGGCAGGGTTTGGATCACGTCGCCCAGCGAAGACAGCTTGACGACCAATACCCTCAATGCGCTGACTCCGTCACCGCCGCATTGGGTTTCACCGCCGTGAGCAAGGCCATCATGTCGCCCTGGATGCGCGCCAAAGCAGCCGGTGTTTGTCCCTCGAAGCGCAGCACCAGCACCGGGGTGGTGTTGGATGCGCGAATCAGGCCAAATCCGTCCGCCCAATCCACCCGCACGCCGTCAATGCCCGAGACACTGGGCGCCGCCACCCCTGGGTGCTGGGGCAAGCGCCCGGCTTGCACCGCTTCGAGCAAGGCATGGGCCACGCGGTGCGGCTCGCCTTCGGCGCAGGGCACATTGAGTTCTGGCGTCGAATGGCTGGTCGGCAAGGCCAAAAGTACCGCATTGGCGTCTGGCGAACGGCTCAAGATTTCCAGCAAACGGCAACCGGCATAAGTGCCATCGTCAAAGCCAAACCAACGCTCTTTGAAAAAGATGTGACCGCTCATCTCCCCGCCCAGCGGCGAGTCGATTTCTTTCATCTTGGCTTTGATCAAGGAATGCCCGGTGCGGTACATCAGGGGCTCACCCCCGGCCGCTCGAATGGCTGGTGCCAGGCGTTGCGAGCATTTCACATCGTAGACGATGGTGGCTCCGGGCACGCGGGAGAGCACATCTTGGGCAAACAACTGCATTTGCCGATCGGGGTAAATGTTTTGGCCATCGCGGGTCACAATGCCCAAGCGGTCGCCGTCACCATCAAAGGCCAGGCCAAGCTCAGCGCCCGTGCTGGCCAGGGCGGCGATCAGGTCTTTCAGATTTTCAGGTTTGCTCGGGTCGGGGTGGTGGTTGGGAAACTGCCCATCGACCTCGCTGAACAATTCGATGACCTCGCAGCCCAGGGCACGAAAAATCCCCGGTGCGGAGGCACCCGCCACACCATTGCCACTGTCGATCACGATCTTCATGGGCCGAGACAAACGCACATCCCCAAGGATGCGATCGCTGTAAGGCTTGAGGATGTTCATCAAGCGCACTTGGCCGCCCGCTTGGAGGGCCCAGCTTTCATCGGTCATGATGCGGCGCAGGGCTTGGATATCTTCACCATAGATGGCGCGGCCTGCCAAAACCATTTTGAAGCCGTTGTAATCCTTGGGGTTGTGGCTGCCCGTGACTTGGATGCCACTGCGGCACAGCGTGTGCGCGGCGAAATACAACATCGGGGTGGTGACCATGCCCACGTCGATCACCTGCAAGCCCACATCGACCAAGCCCTGCACCAGGGCTGCGCTCAAACTGGGCGAGCTCCAGCGGCCATCACAACCCACGGCCACCGTGGACTCACCACAAGCCAGAGCTTGGTGGCCAAAGGCCCGGCCCAAAGCACGGGCAAAGTCGGGGTTCAAGGCGTTGGGTACCAGGCCCCGGATGTCATAGGCTTTGAAGGCGTGGGGGTCGGTTTTCATGGGCGCGATTGTAAGAGGCAGGCCAAACCCATCTCATGGCTCCACACCCTGTGCCACCAGGCGTAAAGCTCAACCATGTGGCCGCTATCATGGCCCACTTGTGAACACACCACCCTTGCGCAGTTGGCTGCCGTCCTTTCTTCTCCTGTCCATGATCTGGGGCTCCTCGTTTGTGTTCATGCGCTGGGGCTCTGAGTTTTTTGGGCCCATCCCCACGGCTTGCCTGCGGGTGGGCCTGGCCACGCTGGTGTTGCTTCCGGTGATTTATGCCAAAGGCCTGTTCACTGAAATGCGGCTGCATTGGCGCAACACCTTCTTCATGGGCTGCATCAACTCAGCGATTCCGTTTGCATTGTTGGGTTATGCCGTGCACGAAATGAGCACCGGCCTGGCCTCCATCTTGAACGCCAGCACGCCCTTGTTTGGCGGCTTGCTGGCTTGGCTTTGGCTGAAAGACCGCCCGACTTCATCCCGCTGGCTGGGTCTGACCATTGGCTTTTTGGGCGTGGCGGTGTTGACCCTGGGCCGCGATCCGGCAGCCCCGGTGAGTGAACAAGCCTCCACCTGGGGCATCTTGGCCATTTTGATGGCGACTTTTTTTTACGGCTTGGCCGCCTGCTTTGCCCAACGCCATTTGCGCGCGGTGTCTGCATTGACCACCGCTTGCGGCAGCTTGATGGGGGCCACCGCCTTATTGGCACTTCCCACCTGGTGGCTGTGGCCAGCCGAAATGCCGCCCTGGCATGCATGGGCCAGCATTGCAGCCCTGAGCATCGTGTGCACCGCAGCCGCCTATGCGCTGTACTTCAAACTGAACACCCAAATTGGGGCCACCAAAGCCATGTCGGTGACCTATTTGATCCCAGTATTTGCCAGCCTGCTGGGGGCCGTGCTGTTTGATGAAAGTTTGAGCTTGGTGCACCTGCTCAGCGGTGCCATCATTTTGGTGGGCACGGCCTTGGCCAGTGGCTTGTTGGTCTGGCCCAAAAGCAAATGAAGGTGGGCAGCTTGGCAGCTTGCCCACCCAACCCGTCCACACATGAAGTTTAAGTGGGGTTGCGCATCGGAACCCGTGCTTCGGCCTGAGCCACGGCTTCTTGGGCATCCACGGCCATGAAATCGGCCCCAACAGTGGCCACATGTTCAGGGTGAGCCAACATCAACGGCCCACCCACCATCACCTGCAGGGCCGGATTGCGTGAGGCCAAGCGCAAGGCTTTGATCAATTCGGTCAAGGCATCCAGGTGGTCAGAGTAGGCCACCGACAAACCAACCAAATCAATCCACTCATTTTGAACCGCATGCAGCATGTCGCTGGACTGCGATAACAGTTCACCACTCACCCGCCAACCCGAGCGCCTGAAAAACTCTGACACCATGAACAAGCCCAGGTTGTGCGCCGATCCCGGCGTGGGCACCAGCATGACCTCGCGCCCGTGTGACTGTTCTTGGGCCACGCTTTGAAACGTGGGGCTGAGTTCGTACATGACTTGCTTGATGCGCCACAAACCCACCGTGACATCGGTGAAGCTGCATTCATCGCGCTCCCACATTTCACCCAGTGTGCGCGCCACAGGGGTGAGCACATGCAAATACACCGTTTCCAAAGCCACGCCTTGGGCGTGAATGGCTTGGACATAGGCCAGCATATCAGCGGTGTCGTTGGTCAAGGCCATTTGCACCAAGGGCTGCACCACACTGGGGGGCACATCGTTGTCGCTGATGGATGGACGCTTATCGGGCCCGGCGTCGCTGTGGGCGTGGGCTTGCAGCAAACGCGGCAAAACCTCTTTTTCCAGGGTGTTGAGCAACCAACTCAGCCCGCCTTGGGCATTGGCGGTCAATCCCCCGGACATAGAGGCCATGGGAGCCACACCATCTGACCAACAATGGGCGTCGCCCAAGCTGGGGGCCTGGGGCGCGAGGCTGCGCCGGCTCATGTGAAAACCAAACTCATGCGCATGAACGCACACACGGCAGCAGAATATTTAGGGGTCAATAAATGGTCCATCTGTCAGCTCTCTCTTTGAAAGTTGCAAAAGAAACAGTGGACACCTGGCTTTAGCCAACCAGTTTGTGCATCACCGAAGGTTTGAATGCATAAAAATCAACATCATGACCGAGCCCTGTGCCAAACCACCTGAGGCCTCCAAGTGCCTTGGAGGTAAACATCACCCGTCGTTTTTAAAGCTGCCACCGCATCGCGTCAAGCGATGGTTTGGAAAACCAGGGAAAGCCATTGGTTTTTGTACAAATCATCTGCCGGGCAAAGGCAGACAAACCACACCAGATGCACTTTTGAAGGCTCACTTCAGTGCGGGCAACCAAGATAAAGTGCCAAATCTTGTGGCGTGAAAAGCTGATGGCGCCGGTCCCCATGTACGCCAAGCACCAAGAAAAAAGCCGTTGTAAAAACAACGGCTTTTCCATTTTGGCGGAGTGGACGGGGCTCGAACCCGCGACCCCCGGCGTGACAGGCCGGTATTCTAACCAACTGAACTACCACTCCTGGTAGGTGCTTCTTGCGTTGCGCTTTGCACGCAACCAAGTGAAGACAACTTGGCGACCCTACGGGGATTCGAACCCCGGTACTCACCGTGAAAGGGTGATGTCCTAGGCCTCTAGACGATAGGGTCAAAACCTGGACGCTTCGATACGACTGGTGGAGGTAAGCGGGATCGAACCGCTGACCTCTTGCATGCCATGCAAGCGCTCTCCCAGCTGAGCTATACCCCCGTGGTGGTATCGAAGAGCGAAATTATAGCCCGAAATTCTGGGCCTTCTGCAGCCTTTCTAAAACACGCTCACGGGTGAACAAAGTGATCACGGCATCCAGCGATGGGGTTTGCGCTTGGCCGCACAACAAGACCCGTACTGGCATGGCCAATTGGGGCATTTTGATGCCCGCTTGAGCGAGCACGGGTTTGATTTGAGCCGCCACCTCCGAAGAGGTCCATTCGCAATGCGCCAGTGATTGGGCCAAGGCGTCAATGGCTTGGCGCACCACCGGGCTGAGCATGGGTTGCAAGGTGTCCGCGTCGACATTCACATCACTGTAAAAAACCGCGGCCCAATCGGCCAAAGCCACGGTGGTGTCACAACGGTCTTTGAACAAGGCGCAAATGCCTGCCAAGTTTTGGTCTGGCGCCAGGCCACGTTGGGTCAATCGGGGGCGCACGATTTCTGCCAAGGCCTCTGGGTCCATGGCTTTCAAATGTTGGGCGTTGACCCAGCGCAGTTTGGCCTCGTCAAATTGAGCGGCGCTTTTGCCCAAGTGGTCGAGGTTGAACCAATCCAAAAACTGCGCGCGGCTGAAAATTTCATCGTCGCCGTGGCTCCAACCCAGTCGAGCCAAGTAATTGATCATGGCGTCGGGCAAGTAGCCCTCGTCACGGTACTGGGTGACCGGCTTGGCACCGTTGCGCTTGCTCATTTTTTCGCCGGCCTCATTGAGGACCGTGGGCAAATGGGCATACACCGGTGGCTCTGCACCCAGCGCGCGAAAAATGTTGATCTGGCGCGGGGTGTTGTTCACGTGATCGTCGCCGCGAATGACATGCGTGATGGCCATGTCAATGTCATCCACCACCACGCAAAAGTTGTAGGTGGGCGTGCCGTCGGGGCGGGCAATCACCAAATCATCGAGTTCCGCATTGCTGATTTCGATGCGCCCTTTGACCTTGTCCTCCCACACCACTGCGCCTTCGACCGGGTTGCGAAAACGCAGCACCGGTTGAACCCCTGGTGGCGGCACGGGCGGCAGCGTTTTTCCGGGCTCCGGACGCCAGGTGCCGTCATAGCGGGGCTTTTGCTTTTGCGCCATTTGGCGCTCGCGCAGGGCGTCCA
>CAXNFO010000009.1:0-18543 GCA_964201395.1 Limnohabitans sp. | reverse complement strand
GGGCCCCAGTGGTCGTATTGGCGCTTCATGTCGCGCGCCATGTCATCGGGTGTGCCACCCAATGGGGTCAGGCCCGACACGGCCAAGCTGTCGATGACCATGCGGTCTTTGAGGGCGGCATTGATGGCCGCGTTGGCGGCATTGACCACGGCGGTGGGGGTTTTGGCGGGGGCGTAAAAGCCAAACCATTCTTCCACCGTCAAGTCGGGGAAGCCTTGCTCGGTGAAGGTGGGCACCTCGGGCACAAAGGGTGAACGCGTTTTGCCCGACGTGGCCAAGATGCGTATCTTGCCGGCCTTGTGGTTGGCGATGAAGTCGCCATGCGGCGTCACCATCGATGCCAACTGGCCGCCAAGCATGTCAGCCACGCCGGGCACCGAGCCACGGTAGGGCACGTGCTTCAAGTCCACGTTTTGGCTCAGGCCCATCAAGGCGCCCAAAAAGTGGGGTGTGGAGCCCGCAGCGGGCGAGCCGTAGTTGGCGTCTTTGGGGTTGGCGCGGGCCCAGGCCAGGTAGTCGTTGACGGTTTTCACGCTGGCCGGGACCATCGGCCCGACGGCCAAGCCGTGCGACAGCATGGAGCCCAGACACACGGGCACAAAGTCTTTGAACGGGTCGTAAGACAGCTTGCTGTAGATGTGCGGGTAAATCGACATCATGGAGTAGGGCGTGAGCAGCAAAGTGGCGCCATCGGGGGCGGCATTTTTGACCGCCTCCACCGCGATGCGACCGGCTGCGCCGGTTTTGTTCTCCACCACACCCATGCCCCGGGTGTAGGCCGATCCGGCCAATTTGTCACCGATGCGGCGACTGGTCACGTCGGCGGTGCCGCCAGCGGGAAAGCCGTTGACGATCTTCACTTGTTCCAGGGGCAAGCTGGTGTTTTGTGCCCAGGCTTGCAGCGGGCTCAAGGCGGCCAGGGCCAGCGGGGTGGCAGCGTGTTTGAGGAAGTCGCGTCGTTGTTGCATGGTGGGTCTCCTGTGGGTGTAAAGCTCGGTGGGTTGAAAAAAAGTGGTTGTCTGTCTTGGGGGAAAAGTCGCTCAGTTCAAGCCTGGGGCAGCCAAATGTGCTCGGCCTGTCCGGCATGCAAGGCTTGCACCAAGGCGTCGCGGTGCTTGAGCACGGCGCGCTGGTTGATCGAGCCCTTGTCGGTGACCTCGCCTTTGTCGATCGACGGTGGCTCGGTCAAGATGATGGCCCGCGCCACCCTGTTGGCGCTGCCGGTGGCTTGGGTGGCCAAGCGGTTGATCACCCCTTGAAAATGGGCTTGCACGGGGGCACTGGCCACCACCTCGGCCATGGGGGCGCTGGCATCCAAACCGGCCAATTGGCGCAGTGCAGGCGTGGGAAACAGCATGGCGCCCACTTCGTTGAGGTTGATGCCGGTGATCACCGCGTCTTGCACATAGGGTGCAGCGGCGGCGATGATTTTGGCGCGCAAGGGGCCGACGCTGACAAAGGTGCCGGTGGCCAGCTTGAAGTCCTCGGCGATGCGGCCATCGAATTTCAGGCCCAAGGCGGGGCGTGCGGGGTCGATCCATTGCACCGCGTCGCCAGTGCAGAAAAAACCTTCTTCGTCAAAGGCGTCGGCGGTCTCTTGCGGTGAGCGCCAGTAGCCGGGCGTGATGTTGGGGCCGTGGTAGCGCACCTCGGTTTTGTCGCCCATGGGCACCAATTTCAGCGTCATGCCCACGGTGGGCAGGCCCAAGTCGCCAGCGCGCACGTTGTGGTTGGGCACAAACACCGCGAAAGGGCCGGATTCGGTCATGCCCAGGCCCGTGCCCATGACGATGCGCTCGCCGACCTCGCGCTCTTGGGCCGCGTGCAAACGGTCCCAAATGGGTTGAGCCAGGGCAGCGCCAGAGTAGAAAAACATGCGCACCCGGCTGAGCAAATTGCGCCGCAAGTCGTCGTCGGTTTGCAAGGCGTTGGAGATGGCCTCAAAGCCGGTGGGCACATTGAAATAAATGGTGGGCGCCACCTCGCGCAGGTTGCGCAGCGTCTCGCCCATCAAGGCGGGGGTGGGCTTGCCGTCGTCGATGTACAAGGTGCCGCCGTTGTAAATCGTCAGGCCCACATTGTGGTTGCCGCCAAAGGTGTGGTTCCACGGTAACCAATCGACCAGCACTGGGGGTTCTTCGGCCAGCAAGGGCATGGACTGGCACATTTGCTGTTGGTTGGCGCACCACATGCGCTGGGTGTTGATGACCCCTTTGGGCAGTTTGGTCGAGCCTGAGGTGAACAAAAACTTCACCACCGTATCGGGGCCGGTGGCGCGCATGGCCGCATCGACTGCTTCGGTGGGCGCGGTGGCCATCAAAGTGGCCAAGGTCGTGGTGGGGCGTTCGCTCAAAACACCATCGTGCAGCACCACTTCCACATCGGCTGCCACGGTGGCGTGGATGGCCTTGCCGTAGCGCTGGGCGTCGCTGGCAAACACCAGGCCGGGTTGCAGCAGTTGCAAGATGTGGCGCAGCTTTTCAAAGTCTTGGCTGATCAGCGAATACGCCGGCGATACCGGGCAATAGGGCACGCCCACATACACACAGGCCAGGGCCAGCATGGCGTGTTCCAAGCTGTTTTCCGACAAGATCACCACCGGCCGCTCGGGGCCCAGGCCACGTGTGAGCAAGGCCTGGCCGATGCGCTGGGCCCAATGGATGGCTTGGGCGTAGCTGATGTGCTGCCAGTCCCCGCGTTCGCCACTGACGGAGGCTTCGCGGCGCGCAAACAAAGTGCGATCGGGGGCCACACTGGCCCAATGCAACAAGCGGTCGGTCATGCGGTCGGGGGGCGGCGCGAGCTCGCCCACGCCGCGCACGTATTGCACACCGCCGGGGGCGTGGCGCACGTCCACCTCGGTCACGCCAAAGCGCATGGGGCGGTAGCGGGGGCTGGCGCTGGTATTCATGCTTTTTGCACCTTGGCCGCGCGGCCTTCTAGGAAGTCGCGCACCCGCTGCTTGGCCTCGGGGGCGGCTTGGGTGATGGCCGAGATCATGGACTCGGTGAACAAGCCGTGATCGGCCGATTGTTCGGCGATGCGGGGCAGGGCGTGCATCAAGGCGTAATTGGTCAGCGGGGCATTGGTGGCCACGCGCTGGGCCATCTCCAGCGCCTTGTCCAAAGCGGTCCCAGTGGGTACCAGGTATTGGGCAAAGCCCAGGCGCTCGCCGTCGGTGGCGTTGTACACGCGCCCGGTCATCATCATGTCGGTCATGCGCGCCACGCCAATCAGCTTGGGGATGCGCACCGCCCCCGAGCCACCGACAAAAATGCCGCGCGTGCCTTCGGGCAAGGCGTAAAACGCGCTTTCATCGGCCACCCGGATGTGGCAGGCGCTGGCCAACTCCAGCCCACCGCCAACCACTGCGCCGTGCAAGGCCGCAATGACGGGTACAGGGCCAAACTGCATCGCATCCAGGGCGCGGTGCCAGGTGCGCGAATGCATCATGCCTTGGCCGGCGTCGCGCTCTTGCAGTTCGCTCAGGTCCAGGCCAGCGCAAAAGTGATCGCCCTCACCATGCAAGACCGCGGCGCGAACGGTGGACGGCATGTGGTCAAAAGCCTGCTGCAAATCGGCGATCAAGCCATCGTTCAAGGCATTGCGCTTGAGCGGGCGCGTCAGTCGCACCAGGGCCACAGCGTCGCGGTGTTCGATGTGCAGGTGGGCAGAGGGCATGGGGTGGATCCTGGTTGTCAAAGTCATTTAAATCGATTATGGTTATGTTTTATAACTATTTCAAGCCAACAAGGGGCGGCAAATCCCCGTGTTTTCCCTAGGAACTGGGAATGGCCTGCACATCAACCACTGGAGAAACCATGGACCACGCCAATTTGATCGCCATCGACATCCACACCCATGCCGAGGTGAGTTGCCGCAACCCGTTTGACAACTATGGCGAGGAATACGACCGCGCCGCCGACAAATTCTTTGGATCCAACCGCCGGCCCACCATTGCCGAAACGGTGGCCTACTACCGCGAGCGCAAACTGGGCTTGGTGATGTTCACTGTGGACAGCGAGTCTCAATTGGGTCGCACCCGCATCCCGAATGAGGAAATCGCCCAGGCCGCGCGCGACAACAGCGACATGATGATCGCCTTTGCCAGCATCGACCCGCACAAGGGCAAGATGGGTGCGCGCGAGGCCGAGCGCTTGATTGAAAAAGAAGGTGTGCGCGGTTTTAAGTTTCACCCAACGGTGCAGGGTTACCACCCTTACGACAAGATGGCCTGGCCCATCTATGACGTCATCAACCACCACAAACTACCGGCCATTTTTCACACCGGCCACAGCGGTATCGGCTCGGGCATGCGCTGCGGCGGCGGTCTGCGTCTGGCCTATAGCAACCCCATGCACCTGGACGATGTGGCGATCGACTGGCCCGACATGCAAATTGTCATGGCGCATCCGAGCTTTCCCTGGCAAGACGAGGCGCTGTCGGTGGCCACACACAAACCCAATGTGTGGATTGATCTGTCGGGTTGGAGCCCCAAGTACTTCCCCAAGCAACTGGTTCAGTATGCCAACACCTTGCTCAAAGACCGGGTGCTGTTTGGCAGCGATTACCCCTTGATCACGCCCGAGCGCTGGATGAAGGACTTTGAGGTGGCTGGCTTCAAGCCCGAGGTGATGCCCGGCATTTTGAAGGGCAACGCGGTGCGCTTGTTAGGTTTGTGACAGCCCGCGCGTGGGTGGCCATCGCGTCCACTAAACTTGCCGCATGATGAGGATGTGTTCATGAGCAACAAACAAGCTTTGCCGGTGTTGGTGGCCGGCGGCGGTATCGGTGGTTTGGCCGCGGCTTTGGCCCTGGTGCGCCAAGGTTTCAGCGTCAAGGTGTTTGAGCAATCGCCAGAAATTGGCGAAATTGGCGCGGGCATTCAACTCGGCCCCAATGCCTTCCATGCTTTTGATGCGCTCGGTGTGGGACCGCAAGCCCGCTCCAAAGCGGTGTACACCGATTACATGGTGATGCACGACGCCATCGACGAGCAACAAGTCGGGTACATCCCCACCGGCGAGGCCTTTCGCCAGCGCTTTGGCAACCCCTATGCGGTGATCCACCGCGCTGACGCCCACATGGCGCTGTACGACGGTGTCAAAGCCTCCGACCAGGTGTCGTTTTTGACTTCCACCCGGATCGTCCGCACCGAACAAGACGTCGACAGCGTCACGGTGCACGACCAACATGGCAACGCCCACCACGGTCAAGCGCTGATCGGTGCCGATGGCGTCAAGTCGGTGGTGCGCGAGCAATATGTGGGCGACCCTGCCAAGGTGACCGGCCATGTGGTGTACCGCGCGGTGGTTGAAAAAAACGAATTCCCTGTGGACTTGCAATGGAACGCGGCCAGCATTTGGGTCGGTCCCAATTGCCATTTGGTGCATTACCCGCTGCGTGGGGGTGAGCAATACAACGTGGTGGTCACCTTCCACAGCCGGCAAACCGAAGAATGGGGCGTGACCGACGGCAGCCGCGAAGAGGTGCTGAGTTACTTTGAAGGCATTTGCCCCAAGGCGCGCCAGCTCATCGATTTACCCAAATCATGGCGGCGCTGGGCCACGGCCGACCGCGACCCGATTGGCCAATGGTCTTTTGGCCGCGTCACCTTGTTGGGCGACGCTGCCCACCCCACCACCCAGTACATGGCCCAAGGCGGCTGCATGGCCATGGAAGATGCCGTGACCTTGGGCGAGGCTTTGCGCGTCACCCACAAAGACTGGGTCAGCGCCTTTGATTTGTACCAGCGCTCACGCGTGGCGCGCACTGCCCGCATCGTTTTGTCGGCGCGCGAGATGGGGCGCTTGTTCCATGTCAAGGACGTTGAGCGCTTGGTGCGCAACGAACTGTGGCGCGGGCGCACCCCCGAGCGCTTTTACGACGCCCTGGAGTGGTTGTACGGCTGGAACGTGGCCAACTGCTTGGCCGCCCATTGACACACAAGGAGAACCGCATGAACGCCATGAACGACCTCGGCAGCCTGGCCGATTTGCCCCCCGAATACGTCGAGGCCTTGGCTTCGCACAACCTGGTTCCGCTGTGGCCCAGCCTGCGCGGTGTGTTGCCGCCCACCAAGCCCCGGCCCAACACCCGTGCCACCCACTGGGCTTACAAAGACATCAAGCCCTTGTTGTTGCAGGCGGGCGAACTCACCCCCATTGAAAAAGCCGAGCGCCGTGTTTTGGTGCTGGCCAACCCGGGCCACGGCCTGGACAAAATGCAAGCCAGCGCCGCCATCTATTTGGGCATGCAGTTGCTGTTGCCCGGCGAATGGGCACCCTCGCACCGCCACACCCCCAACGCGGTGCGCATGATCGTTGAAGGCGAGGGCGCTTACACCACGGTGGATGGCGAAAAATGCCCGATGAGCCGGGGCGACCTGATCCTCACCCCCACCGGCTTGTGGCACGAGCATGGCCACGACGGCACCGACCCGGTGGTGTGGTTGGATGTGTTGGACCTGCCCATCATTTATTACCTCGAGACCTCTTACCACGTCAACGGCGACGCCCAAACCACGGTGCCTGGGCGCGGTGACCGCATTTATGCCCATGGCGGCATGGCGCCCACCCGCATGTTTGTGCGCGGCAGCAAGCCCTACCCGATGCTGCGCTACCCCTGGGACCAAGCGCGCGCGGCCTTGGTGACTTTGTCCCAAGACGACCCGGCCGCTGAGTCGGTGCAAATCACCTACGTCAACCCCGACACCGGCACGGATGTGGAAAACATCTTGGGCTTTTACGCCATGATGCTGCGCCCAGGCCAAACCCTGCAAATGCCCGCCCGCTCGCCCGCCTGCGTGTTCCACCTGATCGAAGGCCAAGCCGATGTGGCCATCGAAACGCAAAAATTCCACCTGGTCGAGGCCGACACCTGCTGCGCACCGGGCTACACCCCGGTCACCGTGAGCAACCGCTCGAGCAGCCAACCGGCCTTCTTCTTCTTGGCCGACGAAGCACCCCTGCACCGCAAGTTGGGTGTTTACGAAGTCCGCGCCTGAAGCCCCATGCAGCTCTACAGTTTTTTTCGCTCGGGTACCTCGCACCGCTTGCGCATCGCCTTGAACCTCAAAGGCTTGGCCACCGAATACGTGGCGGTGGACCTGCGCACCGAAGCGCACCAAAGCGCCGAATACAAGGCCTTGAACCCGCAAGGTTTGGTGCCGACCTTGGTCAAAGACGGCAAAGTCATGACCCAGTCGCCGGCCATCATTGAGTGGCTGGAAGAAACCCACCCCACACCAGCGCTGTTGCCCACCAGCCCCGATGACCGCGCCCACGTGCGCGCTTTGGCCGCCATGGTGGCTTGTGACATCCACCCCATCAACAACCGGCGCATTTTGGAGTACCTGCGCCACACCTTGAAAACCGACGAGGCCGCCATCAACACCTGGTGCGGCCACTGGATCACCCTGGGTTTTGATGCCTACGAGGCTTTGCTGGCCGCCGATCAGCACCGTAGGGCTTTCAGCTTTGGCGACCGCCCCGGTTTGGCCGATGTGTACTTGGTGCCCCAGGTCGAAAGCGCACGCCGTTTCAAGCTGGACATGGCGCGCTGGCCGCTCATCTCGGCGGTGGATGCGGCATGCATGGCCTTGGAGGCCTTTCAACAAGCGGCACCCGCGCAGCAGCCAGACGCTGCATAAGGCCTTCTTTTGCTGCGCTGAGGCAGGCATGCTTCAAAGCCTTGAGTCGCATCGATGCCGTCTGTGGCCCGGCGACCATGTGGCGCCACTTGTACAGCCCGTCGGGGCTGTGGCCCCACCGATGCGTCAAATCAGGTGTGGCTTAAAGCGCCACACCCTCTAAGCTGAGCAAAGCGCGTTTTCTCTCCAGACCCCCTGCATAACCGGTCAACTGCCCTTGGGCGCCCAGCACCCGGTGGCAGGGCACGATCACGCTCCAAGGGTTGCGGCCCACGGCTGCGCCCACAGCGCGCACCGCCAGGGGTTTGTTCAGCTGCGCGGCGAGTTGGCCGTAGCTGCACGTGCTGCCGTGAGGAATGGCACACAAGGCCTGCCACACGCTTTGTTGAAATGCCGTTCCCCAGGCCGGTACACGCGGGGTATGGAACACCTGCACTTCGCCTTTGAAATATGCGGTCAACTCTTGTTCAGCACGGTCGATCCAGCGATGCTCGCGCACCACCGGCCAATCACTTGCATCGGGGTGGTGGCTTTGGCCTTCAAACCAAGCCCCGGCCAAGCCGGCCTCACTCGCGGCAAGCAGCATCGGCCCTTGGGGGGTGCGAATCGTTTTGCATACCAACATCATGTCTCCTGTGTTTGCCAAAGCCGCAACACGGCATAGCTGCGCCAAGGTTGCCAGCGTTGGGCCCATTCGCTGGCCGCGCGTGCCGGGTTGGGCGCAGCGCGCACGCCCAGGCGTTGTTGTACCACCAAGTCCCCGGCGGGAAATGCATCCGGCCAGCGCAGGGCACGCATGGCAATGTACTTCGCCGTCCACGCGCCAATGCCAGGCAAGGCCATCAGCGCTTGCACGCGCTCGGCCACATGGGCGCCGGGGTTCAAATCCAATCCCGCTGACACCGCTTGCGCCAAGGCATGCAAGGCTTTTTGCCGCTGTTTGACGATGCCCAGGGCACCGAGTTGATCGGGGCTGGCGGCCAGCACCTGAGCCGGCGTGGGAAAGGCATGGCTCAGTGCGGCCCACGGGGTGCTGACCGGCGTGGCTGTGCACCAAACGTTGGGCATAGGTGCGCGCTGCGGCCACGCTGACCTGTTGCCCCAGCACGGCGCGCACGGCCAACTCGAAACCGTTCCAGGCGCCAGGCACACGAATGCCGCAGCCTTGTGGGAAGTCGGCTTGCAAAACGGCTTCCATGGCCGAAGGGTCGGCATCCAAGTCCAAAGCCCAGCGCACCCGGGTGAGCACAGCCGATAAATGGGGCCAAAACGAGTCGCTGATTTGAACAGTCACCTCATGCCGGTTGGCATCCAACTGCAAACGCAGCCAGCCATGGCACAAGCCTTCGGATGTTTCCAAGGTCAGGATGCGACTGAAGGTTTCTTGCCCCGCCGCGGGGGCTTCACACCACTCCAAACCAGGCACGGCGCGTTGACGCCAAAAAGCCAGCATGGCTGGGTGGTCAAACGGGGGGCGGTAGGACAGGCGAATGCGCGTGGTGTCTGCGCTTGACGTGCTGGCGCGGCATTGCGTGGGATGGAGTTGGTAATGCAGCGCAAAAGCGCGGTTGAATTGCCGCGTCGAAGAAAACCCGCTCAGCAAGGCCACCTTCGCCATGGGCAGGCGGGTGTCCATCAGCAGTTGTTTGGCCCGCAACAAGCGTTGGGTTTGGCGGTATTGAGACGGCGTGACACCCAGGTGGGTGTGCAAGATGCGGCGCAAATGGCGATCGCTCACGCCCAGGCGCGTGGCCAAGGCCTGCACGGCCCATGGGCCCTCTTGGGGTGTGCGCTGATCCATCCAGGCCAGGGCTTGGTGCGCCAGCATGTGGCTGGCATCTTGGGTGGACCAACGCCAGGCTTGGCCGGGCGCCAATTCGGGGCGGCAACGCAGACATGGCCTGAAACCCGCCCCTTCGGCTTGGGCGGGGTGGGCGAAATAGTGGCAATTTCGCGCCAAGGGTGTGCGCGCTTTGCACACCGGTCGGCAGTAAATGCCGGTGCTGCGAACGCCAAAGAAAAAAAGCCCGTCAAAGCGGGCATCGCGCGCGCTCAACGCTTGGTAGCAGGCGCTGGGGTTCAGGGGCAGGTCGTTGGGGGTCACGCTGGCATGTTACGCACTGGAAGGCGCCCACAATGGTCAGTTTCGGACATGGTCATGGGTGCTGCGGCGGTTTTGTTCCTGGAACGGGGTTCCTCCACATTGCGTTGCCAGCGGGTTGCTTTGCTGGTGTAATACTTTTGAACTTTAATAGCATCAAAGTGTTATATAATTTGCCAATGAACACGAAATTAACACCTTTTAGACCTCATTCATCACCTTTTCCGGTATTGACGTTTATATCAATGTTGATGATGATTGCCGTCGCCGCGATGCCGCACATCAATCCGTTGACGCCGCGCATCAACTCCGACTTGCTGGCCTTTTGGGGTCTGGGCTTGTTCGGGTGTGCGACCCATTGGCACTTGCCGCGCGAACACCAGCAGTTTGGCTTCAATGGCCTGAGCCTGCTGTGCGGCTTTTGGTTGTTGCTGGCGGCCTTGCAATATGGTCTGCAACTGCATGAAAGCTACTTCAGCCATTTCTTGGTCAGCATTTCCTATCTGGCGGCGGTGATCTTGCTCACGGCTTGGGTGGGGATGTGGGTGCAAGCGGGCAAGGGCGCGGCATTGGCCCAGTTGCTGATGGGGGTGCTGGTGATCGCCGGCATCACCACCGCTTTGGCCATCGTGTTGCAAATGTTGGGTTGGCAGGGTGTTTTGTCGCCGTGGTTGCAAAAGTCCGCTTCCTATCCCCGCCATGGTGGGTTCATGGGGCAACCCAATTTATCGGCCACCTTGATGAATTGCGCCATCGTTTCCTTGGTGTTTTTGTTTCCCGCCCAGGCCCAAAAGGCGGCGGCGCCCAGCGCCTGGCGCTGCGCAATTTTGGGGCTTTTGCTGTGGGCGATCGTGGGAACCAGTTCGCGCACCGGTTACATCGAAATCTTGGCCCTGGCGGGTTTGTTGATGCTGGTGCGCAAGCGCTTTGAGGTGTCGTGGGTGTGGTTGGCCTTGCCCCTGTGGTTGTTGCTGATGCTTGGCTTGGGTGAGTTGCTGGCCAGCCACCAGGTCGTGAGTTCCCAATTGGTGGGTGATTCCAGCCAAGCGGTGGGTGCTTCGAGTGCGCACCGCTTGCGCATTTGGCGAGATATTTGGACGATGATCCAGTCGGCCCCCTGGTTGGGCGTGGGCTGGCACCAATTGCAGGTGCGCGAGGTGTTGATGCCCGGCATTTCCGAGCCGGTGGACCATGCCCACAATGTTTTTTTGCAAATACAAGTGGAATTGGGCGTGCTCGGCAGCTTGGGCTTGCTGGTTTTTTTGGCGCATGTGTGGTTGCGGGTCAAACCCTGGCAATGCCAGCGCCCCCATGAGTGGGTGATGCTCGCCGTGGCCATGATGCTGGGCATGCACAGCATGCTCGAGTACCCCTTGTGGCATGCCTTGTTCTTGTTTTTGCTGGCATTTGCCATGGCCTTGCTGCCCGGTTTTGAGCGGCACTTTCACATGCGACCGCGCCTCAGTGGGGGATTGGGCGTGGCCCTGTTGGCACTGACGGTGTGGGTATATGCCGATCACCGCCATTCCCTGGACGCCTATGAAAACTTTGCCAGGGACTCGTCCAAGCAGGCGTTTGTGCAAGCCAACCAGCGGGTGTGGTGGAACCGAATTTTGTTTGACAGCATCTTCATGATCAACAGCCCGGTCAATGACGACAACAAGGCCATGATTCGGCGCATCGCGGTTGAAAACGCCAACATTTACTCGCAAGTCCATTTCCCCAATGTGCCACTGCTCAAAGTCATGGTGCTCGATGGCGAAACCGCCATCGCCAACCACTTGGCGTGGCGCTTGTGCCGCACCTTTCCCGAAGCCACTTGGGCGGATGTCGCCAGGCACATGGCGAGCATTCCTGATCCGCGCTACCAGCAGTGGATGGCGCAACTTCCCGACATGAAAAACTGCAAAGACTGAGGCATTGGCTCCGGTGCTGGTGCGCCCGGGTCAACGCACCAAGCAGGGTTTTTTCGGGTCAAACTTCCAGCCTGGCATCAGATATTGCATGGCCACGGCATCGTCGCGGGCGCCCAGGCCGTGCTGCAAATACAACTGGTGCGCCGCTTCCACTTGGGCCATGTCGATGTCAATGCCCAGCCCTGGGCGCTGGGGCACTTGGATGTGGCCCCCCTCGATGCGCAAAGGCTCGCGGGTGAGGCGCTGGCCTTCTTGCCAAATCCAATGGGTGTCGATGGCGGTGACTTGACCGGGGGCGGCCGCAGCCACATGGGTGAACATGGCCAGGGACACATCAAAATGGTTGTTGGAATGCGAACCCCAGGTCAGGCCCCAGGTTTGGCAGGCCTGGGCCACCCGCACCGAGCCTTGCATCGTCCAAAAGTGCGGGTCGGCCAAGGGGATGTCCACCGACTGCAATTGAATGGCGTGGGCCATTTCGCGCCAATCGGTGGCCACCATGTTGGTGGCGGTGCGCAAGCCTGTGGCGCGGCGAAACTCGGCCATCACTTCGCGCCCTGAAAACACCCCTTCCGCGCCGCAAGGGTCCTCGGCATAGGCCAGCTCGCGGTGGCGATCGCGGCACAAGGCAATCGCGTGTTTGAGCAACCAGCCGCCATTCGGGTCCAAGGTGATGCGCGCCTGGGGAAAGCGCTCGTGCAAGGCCACGATCGCCTCCATTTCGGCGGCGCCACTGAGCACACCGCCCTTGAGCTTGAAATCTTCAAAACCATAGCGCGCTTGTGCGGCTTCAGCCAAACGCACCATGGCCTCGGGGGTCAAGGTTTCTTCATGGCGCAAGCGCTGCCAGTCGTTGTCGGCATCTGGTTCGCTGGCGTAGGGCAGGTCGGTTTTGCGCCGGTCGCCCAGATAAAACAAGTAGCCCAGCACCTGTACCTGATCGCGTTGTTGACCGTCACCGAGCAAGGCAGCCACCGGCACGCCCAAAAACTGGCCGAGCAAATCCAGCAATGCACTTTCCACCGCGGTCACCGCATGGATGGCCACCCGCAGGTCAAAGGTTTGGTTACCGCGCCCGCCTTGGTCCAGGCCGGCAAAGCGCTCGCGCAGGCGGTTGAGCAAACGGTTCCAGTCGCCGATCGATCCGCCTTCGATCAAGCCCCGCGCCGCCTCCAAGGCGCTGCGGATTTTCTCGCCGCCCGGCACTTCGCCCACACCCGTGCGACCGGCGCTGTCGGTGAGGATGACCAAATTGCGGGTGAAAAAGGGGCCGTGCGCGCCGCTCAAGTTGAGCAGCATCCCATCGCGCCCGGCGACGGGGATGACGCGCATCTGGGTGACCACCGGTGTGCCCGGGGTGGTCGGTGCGTGGGCAGGGCTGGCAAGGGGGGAGATGGGTATGGGTGCGTTAGACATCGTACAAGTTGGCGGTCAATTGGTGAGGGGGGCTTCGAGGGTTTGGGTTTTGCGCAAGCGTTCGCGGCTGTTGCTCAAATGGGTGCGCATGGCCGCTCGGGCTGCCTCGGTGTCTTGGTTGCGGATGGCGCTCAAAATGCTTTCGTGCTCGCCGTGTACTTTTTGCAGGTAGTTGAGGCGGCCCTCGGGCGCGGCTTGGGCGGTGTTGATGCGCGCGCGCGGAATCACCATGGTGCCCAAATAGCCCATCAAATCCGCAAAGTGGCGGTTGTGGGTGGCGCGGGCGACTTCCATGTGAAAGGCAAAGTCCGAGGGCACGGCATCGCTGTCTTGGCCCAGGGCGGCTTGAAATTCATCCAGGGCGGTTTGCATCAGCGTCAATTGCGTGTCGGTGCGGCGCTGTGCGGCCAAGCCGGCGGCTTCAGTTTCCAGGCTGATGCGCAGCTCGAGCAAGGCGATCACATCGCCGACCATGGCCAGGTCGACGCTGCCCAGGCTGAAGTTGAGGGGGTCGCGCGCGGGCAGCACAAAGGTGCCTATTCCGTGGCGGGTTTCCACCGTGCCAGCGGCTTGCAGGCGAGACAGGGCTTCGCGCACGACGGTGCGGCTGACCTCAAACTCGGCCATGATTTCGCTCTCGCTGGGCAGCTTGTGGCCAGCTGGCCATTGGCTTTGTTGCACCCGCTCGTTCAACGATGCCACGATTTCACCCACCAAACCACCGGGGCGGCGTGCACGTGGGTTGGACGCCGCTGCGGGCCCGCCGGCAACACTAGGGGTTTGCCTTGATTCCATCTCTTTCCCCTTGACCTCAGAATGAAGAGTATTACACTTCTAGTTGTCTGACAACTGACGACCCATTGCTTGACTGTAGCAAAGCCAGTTGTAAAGTCCAGCCCCCGATAACCCTTGGATGCGCAACCCCTGCGATTTGAACCACGCCATGACCATGCCGCCCTCTCACCACCGTTTGTTGCTCACTGGCGCCGCTGGGGGCTTGGGTCAGGCTTTGCGAGGACGCTTGAAGGCCAATTGCCAGGTGTTGCGCTTGTCCGATGTGGCAGATCTGGGCCAGCCCCAAGCGGGCGAAGAAATCGTCACCGCCGACTTGGCCGATGCGACTGCTGTCCAGGCCATGATGGTCGGCGTCGACGCCGTGGTGCACCTGGGTGGCGTGTCCACCGAGCAGCCTTGGGCGCCGATCTTGCAGGCCAACATTGTTGGCATGTACCACTTGTACGAGGCCGCCCGCATCAACGGGGTGCGTCGCGTGGTGTTTGCCAGCTCCAACCATGTGACCGGTTTTTACAAGCAAGGCCAAACCATCACCGCCGATGACCCACCGCGCCCCGACGGTTTGTACGGCCTGAGCAAGGCCTTTGGTGAAGACCTGAGCCGCTTTTACTTTGACCGCTATGGCATCGAAACCGCTTGTGTGCGGATTGGCTCTTCATTTCCCGAGCCGCGCGACAGGCGCATGCTGGCCAGTTGGCTCAGTTATGACGACTTACACCGCTTGATCACCGCTTGCTTGACCACGCCGGTGCTGGGCCACAGCATCATTTATGGTATGTCCAACAATGCTGTGACTTGGTGGGACAACAGCCGCGCCCGCCATGTGGGCTTCGTGCCCCAAGACAGCTCTGATGTGTTTCGCGAGGCCATTTATCAAAACACCCCCGAGCCCGATTTGAGCGACCCCGCCGTGCAGTACCAAGGCGGGGCCTTTGTGAAGATGGGGCCGATGTGAGCATGCATCGCTCCATCACCCCGCATTGATTTTTCCCCCACCATCCTTTTTCAACACAGGAGACAAACCATGAAAAAAAGACAACTCGTCAAATGGATCGCTGCTAGCTTGGCCATCGGGGCCTCGGCGTTTGGGTTTCAAGCCCAGGCCCAAAGCAAAATGGTGCTGAAAGCCTCGGATGTGCACCCGATGGGTTATCCCACAGTGGAAGCCATCGTGCGCATGGGCAAAAAGCTCGAAGCCGCCACCAATGGCCGCATTTCCATTCAGATGTTCCCTTCCATGCAGTTGGGTGGCGAAAAAGAAATGATCGAGCAGGCCCAGATCGGCGCCTTGCAAATTGCCCGCATCTCTGTCGGCGCCATGGGACCTGTGGTCGACGAGGTCAATGTGTTCAACATGCCGTTTGTGTTTCGCGATGAAGCGCACATGCGCAAAGTCATCGACGGCCCGATTGGCCAAGAGTTGCTCGAGCGCATGAGCAATGGTCCCGGTTCGCGCTTGATCGCGTTGGGTTGGATGGATGCAGGCACCCGCAACGTGTATGCCAGCAAACCTGTCACAGCACCCGCCGACCTCAAGGGCATGAAGATCCGCATGATGGGCAACCCCTTGTTTGTGGAAACCATGAACGCCATGGGTGGCAATGGCGTGGCCATGGGGTTCAATGAATTGCTCCCGGCCATGCAAACCGGTGTGGTCGATGGGGCAGAAAACAACCCGCCCACCTTGCTGGCGCAAAACCATTACACGGTCGCCAAGGTGATGAGCCTGACAGGCCACTTGATCATTCCTGAAATTTTTGTGTTCTCGAAAAAATCTTGGGAAGGGCTGAGCAAAGACGACCAGGCCTTGGTGCGCAAATTCTCGGCTGAAGCCCAATTGGAGCAGCGCAAACTGTGGGACGACTACACCCGTGAGGCTGAGGCCAAGCTCAAAGGCTTGGGTGTGCAGTTTGTGCCTGCCGACAAGCCGGCTTTTTTCAAAGCCACCCAGCCCATCCGCGACAAGTACGGTGCCAAATATGCGACTTTGATCAAACGCATCCAAGACACCAAGTAAGCAGCCTGCCCATGCGAGACCCAGCAATTAGGCTGGGTCTCGCTTGAGCTTTATAAAGCCTTCCGCCATGACCCTCAAACAAGCTTATGCCCAGGCCATGGAATGGCTTTACATGGCCTGCATCGTGCTATCTGGTGCGGCCTTGGTGGTGATCACCTTGATCATTCCCTACGGTGTGTTCATGCGCTATGCGATGAACAACCCCCAGTCTTGGCCAGAGCCGGCCTCGGTGGTCATGATGGTGTTTTTTTCGTTTGTGGGTGGCGCTGCGATTTACCGGGCCAATGTGCACATCGCGGTGGAGTCGCTGCTCAATGCGGTGGCCCCACGCACGCGGGCGGCGATGTTGGTGGCGGTGGAGTTGTGCATGGCTGCCATGTCTTTGTTCATGTTGTTTTATGGCGTGCAGTTGTGCCAGATCACCTGGCATCAGTCCGTGGCCGAATTTCCTGGTTTATCAGTGGGCTTGGTGTATGCCCCGATCCCCTTGGCGGGTTTGATGACGTTTTTGTTTTTGATCGAGCGCGTGTGGGTGGGGCACCCGTCCAAGGATTCGGTGATGTACAGCGATGAAGCTGTCGAATTGGAGTAAACCATGGACATCTTGATTTTGCTCGGTTCGTTCACTGTGCTGTGCGCCTTGGGTGTGCCCGTGGCCTATTCCCTGGGCTTGGCGGCGATTTGTGGCGCCTTGTGGATCGACCTCCCGTTAGAGGCGATCATGCTCAAAATCTCTGACGGCACCGACGATTTTTCGCTGCTGGCGATCCCGTTTTTCGTGCTCGCTGGCGGCATCATGGCCGAAGGGGGCATGGCCAATCGGTTGATCAACCTGGCCAAGGTGTTTGTCGGTTTCATCAAAGGTGGTTTGGCCTTGGTCAACATCATGGCCTCGACCTTGTTTGGCTGCATCTCGGGCTCTTCGGTGGCCGACACCTCGGCCATTGGCTCGGTGATGATCCCGCAAATGGTCAAGGCCGGTTTTCCCCGGGTGTTTGCCACCAACGTCACCATCTGCGGTTCGGTCCAGGCCTTGATGATCCCGCCTTCGCACAACGCGGTCATTTACTCATTGGCTGCGGGTGGCACGGTGTCGATAGCGCACTTGTTCTTGGCGGGCATCTTGCCCGGCTTGCTGTTTGGCTTGTGCCTGGTGGGCTTGGTGCTGTGGACATCGCACAAACGCGGCTACCCCAAAGGCGAGCCCGTGGCACTCAAAGATGTGCCCAAAATTGTCACCGACGCACTCTGGGGCTTGGTGACCATTTTCATCATCATGGGCGGTATTTTGTCGGGCGTGTTCACACCCACCGAATCGGCGGCGGTGGCTTGTGTCTATGCGTTTTTGGTCACCTTCTTGGTCTACCGCGACTACAAGTGGAGTGAATTGCCGCGCATGGTGCACCGGGTGGTCAAAACCGTGTCCATGGTGATGATGCTGATTGGCTTCTCCGTGGCCTTTGGTTACATGATGACCTTGATGCAAATACCCGCCAAGATCACGATGTTCTTTTTGAGCATATCCGACAACAAATATGTGTTTTTGTTCCTTGTCAACTTGCTGCTGCTGTTGCTGGGCACCTTCATGGACTTGGCGCCCATGCTGCTCATTTGCACGCCCATCTTCATGCCGGTGATTGCCAAGTTGGGCATCGACCCGGTGCACTTTGGCATGATCATGATTCTCAACCTGGGCATTGGCCTGATCACCCCACCCGTGGGGCCGACCTTGTTTGTCGGGTGTGCGGTGGGGAAGGTAACGATGGAACAGGTCTCCAAAGAACTGTGGCCGTTTTATGGCGCCATGTGCATGGCCTTGCTGCTGGTCACCTATGTGCCGGCCATCTCGTTGTGGCTGCCGGGGCTGATGAAGTAGGCCACTGATGGCCACGGTTTTGGTTACCCACCCGGCCTCGCGTTTGCCCACTTACTTTGGCGAGCGTGCGCTGGGCCAGCTGGGCGAGTTCGCCGAAGTGCGGCTCAACCCCAGCGAGCAAGATTGGCAGGGGGCTGATTTGGTCGCCGCCGCCCAGGGCTGCGACATCATCATCGCTTACCGCCAAACCCCATTTGACGCGGCCGTGTTCGCTGCTTTGCCCGGGTTGTGGGCGGTGTGCCGCTGCGCCATGGACATCCGCACCATCGATGTGGATGCGGCTTCTCAAAACGGCATTTTGGTGACGCGCGCCAGCGCTGGTTTTGGTACAGCGGTGACCGAATGGGTGATGGGCGTGCTGATCGACGCTGTGCGCCACATCAGCGCGGCGCGCCTGCAATACCAAGCGGGCAACGAGGCCCAAGCCCTGATGGGGCGCGAGTTGCGCGGTGCCACGCTGGGGGTGGTGGGCTATGGCCACATTGGGCGCCAAGTCTGTGCCTTGGCCCAGGCATTTGGCATGCAGGTGCTGGCGCACGACCCACATGTTCAAGCCGCGAATGCAGGCGTTTCCTTGGTGACATGGGAGAAGTTGCTCAGCGAGAGTGATCATGTGGTGTGCTTGGCCCCAGCCACTGCTGAAACAGAAAATCTGTTCAATGCCAAGGCGTTTGCCCAGATGAAGCCCGGTGCTTGGTTCATCAATGCCGCGCGCGGTAACTTGGTGGATGAGGTGGCTTTGCGCCATGCGCTGAACCACGGCCCATTGGC
>CAXNFO010000008.1:0-18664 GCA_964201395.1 Limnohabitans sp. | reverse complement strand
CAAGTGGTGGCCCAAGGCACGCCCGAAGACGTGGCGGCCAACCCGAACAGCCACACAGGGCGCTATTTGGCGCGGTGCTTGGCGAGCTAGTTCATCAAGGCAACAACCACTGCGCGCCCAACTGCCAACGGCGGCTCAAGGGTTCGGTGCCTTGGTAGTGGCGGGTGGTGGTGGAAAAAGCCACGGTGTCCGAGTCACCCAGCCAAGTGAAGCGCACAAAGGGGGACCAAGCCCCAGCGCGCAGGCCTTGGCGGTGTTCGCTGCTGAATTGCAAATAAACGCCTTTGTCTTGGCGGTTGGTGACATCGGGGTATACCGCCGAGACCTGCGACAGCACTGAGGTGTGCTGGCCGCTGATCAAGACCCCGCCCTCGGCGGTCCAAGCCGTGGCCCAGCCCCCAGGGGCCAGGCCCTCGCGCCAGCGCACAGGTGCCCACAGCTGTATGGCTTTGCGCACATAGCCGCCCGCGCCAGTGGTGGTGGTGCCGTCCAGGTTGTTCCACAAGGTGTGCACCGCCAAGCCATAACTCAAACCCATGGAAGGACCCGCTGTGCGTTGAGCAGTGTGGGCATACATGATGCGGCTGCGGGTTTCGATGTTGGGAATGTCGGTCAAGCGCCCAGTGTTCAAACTCTCGTAGTCTTGGCGGCCATACAGCACGTCGGCCTCTAAGCCCCAATGCCCGCCCCAAGCCACGTCGCTCAAGCGCAGGTGCAGGCCCAACTCTGGCCCTTGCAAACGCATCAGTCCCGGCTCGGTGTAACTGTTGAGCCCCGCGCTGGTGGCCCAGTGCCAGCGCAGTCCGCTGGCGACGGTAGTGTCGGGCACGGAGCTGGCGATGGTGGCTGCGGTTGTGGTTGCGGTGGAGACTGTGGCCGTGCTGCTTTGTGCCCAAGCCGCGCCCACGCCAAGCAGCATGACGATGGCACTGGCCGCAGCCTGATGCCACCGCGCCATCACCGAGGGGCGATCACTGCTGCGCACGGGCGGCCTCGAGGACTGCGCGGGTTTTGAGGGCTTCGCGGCGGGCCGCTTGGTCGAAATCGTCGTGGTTGCTGGCATACAAAATGGCCCTGGATGAATTGACAATGATGGGGCCGCTGGTGCCCCCGTTGTGTTGGCGATAACCAGCGCGCACCGTGGCCAACGCGTCGCCGCCCTGCGCGCCCACGCCAGGAATCAACAAGGGCAAGGTGGGCGCGAGTTGGCGCACCCGCTCAATCTCCGCCGGATACGTGGCGCCCACCACCAAACCCAGTTGGCCATTCAAGTTCCATGGGCCTTGGGCCAGTTGCGCCACATGCTCGTACAACAAGGGCTGGCCGGGTACGCTGGCCAAGCGCTGGTTTTGTAAATCGTCGCCACCAGGGTTGGAGGTGCGGCACAGCAAAAAAGCGCCCTTGCCCGCATGCGTCAAGTAGGGCTGCACCGAATCAAAACCCATGAAGGGCGAGAGCGTGACCGCATCGGCCCCATAGCGCTCAAAGGCCTCGATGGCGTATTGCTCGGCGGTGCTGCCAATGTCGCCGCGCTTGGCGTCCAAAATGATCGGCACCGCCGGGGCATTGGCCCGCATGTGGTCCATCAAGCGCTCCAGCTGCGCCTCGGCGCGGTGGGCGGCGAAGTAGGCAATTTGGGGTTTGAAGGCGATCACCAGGTCGGCGGTGGCGTCAACGATGCGGGCGCAAAAGTCAAAAATATGATCCGGCCGACCGCGCCACGCCCCGGGCAGCTTGGCCGGGTCTGGGTCCAGCCCCACGCACAGCAGCGATTGGTGGGCCCGCTCGGCTGCGTGCAGTTTGTCCATGAAATTCATGCACCCATTCTACGAGCGGGGCTGTGCCAAGCCTGGGCGCTGAGGCCTGGGCCGCGCCAGCCAAACCGCGCCCCAACGGCTCCGCGCGCCACCGCTCAGCGCCGATCGATCAAGCGCAAGGGCTTTTGTCGGCTTTCAATGCCGGTGAGGTCTTTGATCTCGCCGGGCTGGGCCAGCACCACCACCAACTCCACTCCCAAGCGGGCGCGCAGCAGGCTTTGGCAAGTCTCTTGCAGACCTGACGGGGCATCGGCGCGCATTTCGGCTTGCACCGTCATTTGGTCACGCCCGCCTTCGCGGGTCACGATGCACACAAACTCGCCATTGAAGGCCGGCACCTCCTGCGTCAAAATCACGCCCACACTGGTGGGGTAGACATTGATCCCGCGCAGCTTGATCATGTTGTCGCTGCGGCCCTTGAAACCAATGATGCGGCGAAACGGCAAGCCCATGGGCGAGCTGCCCACCACCTCATGGGTCACGTCATGGGTGTTGAAGCGGATGATGGGAAAAATGTCGTCCTTGAACAAACAGGTGTTGACCATGTTGCCCGGCTCACCTGGCGCAACGATCGCGCCCGTGTCTGGGTGAGCGATCTCCAAATACTGGGCGTCCTCCATGATGTACATGCCGGTTTGGTCTTGGCTCTCGCCGGCGATCAGCCCGGTGTCGCCCACGCCATACCAGTCGTAGACGTCACAGCCGCCCCAGGCCTGGCTCATGGGCTCGCGCCCCTCGGGGCCCAGGTGCCCGGTGATCATGCGCAATTGGATGTCGCGCCCCGGCTCGATGCCGTTTTCTTTGGCCACCTCAGACAGGCGTTTGACAAAGTCGCCAAAACCGACCAAGACCGAAGCCTTGAAGTCGCGCATCAACATCACCTGCTGCTGCGAGCGCGTCTCCACCCCGGTGCCCGCGCTGAGCAATTGCGCGCCCACCCAGTGCAGCAGCGTCTCACGGATGTAGTGGCCGCCGTTGACCATGCCAAAGCCATATACCGAATGCACCACGTCTTGGGCGCTCATGCCTTGCAGCAAATACACGCGCGCCAACAGTGCGTTTTGCGTTTCGCGGCTGCGCGGGCCAAACAACAAGGGCTGGGGCATGCCGGTGGTACCACTGGTGGTTTGCACAATGATGGGCGGTCGTTGCCCCACCGGGTGAACGTCTTGCCCATGAAAGTCACCCAAAGGCGGGTGTGCCTCCACCGAGGCCATCAGGTCTGACTTGGAGTACATCGGGATGCGGGTGATGTCGTCCAAGCTTTTCACGTCACCCGCTTGCAAGCCCGCAGCGCCCCAATGGCGTTGGTAAAACGGCACCTGCCAGGCAAAAGCCATCAGCCGCATGAAGCGCTGGTTTTGCAAGTGGCGCAACTCGTCGGTGCTCATGCCTTGGAAGCGTTTTAAAAATGCCGCCCCCAAGGGATAGTCGCGGCGAATCGACGCCACATCGGCGGCGTCAAAGTAATTCAAATCGCTCATGGGGTCTCCATCGGTTCAAAAGTTGGCCGCAACGCGCCGCTCAATGCATCCAGCGTGCCACATCGCCCACGCTGGTGGCATCGACCAAGGCCGCGCAGTCGGCGATGATGGTCTGGATTTGTTCGTGGGTGTGGGCTGTGGCGCCGAGCAGCATGTGCGCTTTGCCGTGCAACTGCGCCAGGGTCAAGGGAATTTCGGGGTCGCCCAGGGCGTCGCTAACCTGGGCTTGCAACTGGCGCCCATCGCGCAAGGCAATGCGCATGGCCGCACCAAAGTGTGCTGGGTACACGGCCGTCAAAGCGTCGTCTTCGTGCAAGCGCACTTTGGCACGCAACTGCGCCACGGTGCTGTCTTGGGTGGCGGGCACATCAAAGTCGTCCAAGCCCGGCTTGCCCCGCAGCAAACACACCGCCGCCGCATGCTGCAAGCTGAACTTGGCCTCCACCGGTGTGCGCGGCTCGGGCTTGTCACAAATGCGCACCGCATCGCGGTAGCTGTCCACGTCGATGGAGACGATGTCGGCACCCGCCACGGCGTCGCGCAAGGCCAGGGCCAAATCGATCACCGCATGGGCATGGCGACACGCCGGCCAGGGCTTGAAACTGGTGTCATGGATCAACCAACGGTCTTCGTCGTTTGCGGCCATCAGCTCAGGCTTTGCATCGGGGCACATGGCGCGAAAAAACCCCAGCTCACCCTCCAAGATCGCGTGCGCACCGGTAAAGCCATGCTGCGCCAAGCGTACCGCGAGCAAGCCCGATTGGGCGGCACGCCCGTTGTGCAATTGCTTGCTCATGCTGTCTTCCAAGCGGCATTGCCACAAACCACTGGCCTGGGTGCCCGCATTGCCAAACGCGTCGCGCATGGCCGAGGGCTGGAGTTCGAGCAAGGCCGCACCGACTGCGGCCGCACCAAACACGCCACATGTGGCGGTGTTGTGAAAGTAACGATAGTGCGCAGGCCCCACCGAGCGGCCCAATCGGATCATGATCTCAAAGCCCTTGACCAGGGCATCGAGCATTTGCGGCCCCGTGGCACCGCTGGCTTGGGCCATGGCCAAAGCCGCAGGCACCAACACCGGCCCTGGGTGAACGATGGCGGTGCGATAAAAATCGTCCATCTCCAACACATTGCCCAGCGACCCATTCACCAAAGCGGCATCGCCCTCGGACAAACTGGGGCCAGCAAAGGTGGCGCAGGGCCCCTGGCTCAAGGTGCGGGCATAACGCCCCATGGCCAAACCGGGTTCGGTGCGAGAACCGGCACTGGCGCAGGCCATCCAGTCCAGCACATGCAAGGCGGCGCGTTCGCGTTCGGCGCGGCCCACCGGCCGGGCCATCCAGCGCACCCAATCGGCGGTGCTGGGCGAGGGTGTGCTCATGTGGGGTCCTTGCGCACAGGGGTTTGCGCCAATACCGACGCGGTGTGCTCACCCAAGCCGGGCAAGCGGGTGTCAATCTGGGCGGGCTCGTGGCGAAACTTGATGGGGTTGCCAATGTGCAATTGCCCTTGGGCATCGTGCAGCAGCATCTCGCGGGCCTGGAGTTGGGGCCTATCGAAGGCCTCTTTCAAGTCCAGCACGGGAGCGATGGCCACATCTTTGCCTTGGAACCACTGCATCCACTCATCGCGGGTTTTTTGCACAAACGTGGCGCGCAAAAAAGCTTTCACCGGCTCGTGCACCGGCCCTGGGGGTTGGGTGGCGGTGTCGATCCATTCAGGGGCGCCCAAGGCAGTGAGCAAGTTGCGGATGAATTTGGGCTCAACCGCACCCAGCACCAGGTGCTTGTCATCGGCGGTGCGGTAGATGTTGTAGAACGAGTTGCCGCCCCAGGACCGCTCTTGCTGCACATTGGGTGCACGGCCTTGGGCAAACACCGCGCCAGTGGCATTGGGCAGCCAGGACAAGGTGCTGTCGTGCATGGAAATGTCGATGTAGTCGCCGCGGCCACTTTGCTCGCGCCGGTACAAGGCCATCAATATCCCCGACAACGCCATCATCGAGCCGGTGATGTCCGACACCGGCATGTGCGGGTGGGTGGGTTGACCATCTTGGCCCAGGTTCAGGCTCAGCACGCCGGCCAAGGCCTCCATGCCCAAATCATGGGTGGCCAAATGGCTGTCGGGGCCGGTTTGGCCAAAGGCGGCGATGGAGGCGTAAACGATGCGAGGGTGGATGGCCGCAATGCGGTCGTAATCAATGCCCAAACGCTTGACCACGCCGGGGCGAAACGCCTCGACGATTACGTCACAGGTGCAAGCCAAATCCAAAAAGCGCGCATGGTCTTGCGGGTTTTTCAAATCCAGCACCAGGCTTTTTTTGCCCCGGTGGGTGTTGCGAAACCACACGCTTTCGCCACCCGATCGATAGCCAATGTGGCGCACCGGTTCGCCCTCACCAGGGGGCTCGATCTTGAGCACCTCGGCGCCGTGGTCGGCCATCATGGTGGTCAGGTGGGGGCCTGGCAAAAAAAGCGACAGGTCCAACACCCGAATGCCGGTGAGCTTCATGCGGGTGCGGCCCCCAAACGGGACGAGGTCAAGCGGTGCATTTGGATTTTGTCCGGACAAAAACAAGAGGGAGCCAAGAGGTTACCACCAGCGCCCGCATCCGACCAGCACACAAGGCATCACCGTCATCTGCTGGCGCGCAGCGTCCACAGGGTTTACCCGAAACCGCCTGTCCAGTTGACCCAGACCCCTGGGTTTGCACCAGCCAGGTGCAAATGAAAGGGCGCAGCAACTGTCCGGACAATTGACATATCGGTGGGGCATCTGTTAGGCTGAAGCAGATCAACACCACGCTGGAGAGCTCAAGATGCAATGGATTCGTCGCCTGCTGATTTTGTCAATCGGTTTCACTGCCGCCCCTTGGTTGGCTGCCCAAACCAAATTGGATATTTCCATGCCCTGGGGGCCCACCGAATTTCACACGGTGAACGCCCAAAATTTCGCCAAGCGCGTGGCCGAGGTGACCAAGGGCCAAGTGCTCATGACGGTGCACCCCGGTGGCGCCTTGGGCATCAAGGCCAATGAAACAGTCCGCGCCGTTGAAGACGGTGCCGCCGCCATGGCCGAGTTTGCTGGTTTTCAAAACGTGGGCGATTTGCCCTTGTTGGGCCTTGAGAGCATTCCCTTTTTGGTCGATGACTATGAACAACTCAAGGTGATGCACAGCTTTGTGCGCCCCAAGTGGATCGAGGACTTGGCCAAGCGCGGCAACAAGGTGCTGTACGTGGTGCCCTGGCCCAGCCAAAACTTTTACTTGAAAAAACCAGCGAAAGGTTTTGAAGACCTCAAGGGCGTGCGCATGCGCACCTATGACCGCATGACCGCCGACATGGTCAGCAAACTGGGCATGGTGCCCCAACAAATGAACAACCCCGACATCGTGCCCGCCCTGGCCTCGGGCCGCTTGGACGCGGTGATGACCTCTGGCACCACCGCTGTGGCGCAAAAGTACTGGGAGTTTCTCAAGCACACCTACACCACCAACCACCTGTGGGCGTCCAACTTCATGGTCATCAACATGGGGGTGTGGAACAAGCTGTCCGCCGAGAACCGCAACGCCATCGAAAACCTGGCCAAAGAGATGGAGCCCGAGTTTTGGAAGGTCAGCATGGCCGAACATGAAAAACGCATGGACGAATTGCGCAAAAACGGCATGACGGTCGAGCCGCCCACCAAAGAAATGGCCGCCCGCATGCGCCAAGTGACCCGCCCCATGTGGGACGAATACAAAAAGAACGTTCCCGAGTCGGCCAAGATCATTGAGGCCTTCATGGCCAAAACCAACAAAAAATAACCACCCTGGCTGCTGCTTGCCGCTTTGGGCGGCAAGAGGGCCGGTGGCCACACCCCAGCACGTGCCATGAACATGATTCGCTCCAGTTGCGAATGGATTGATCGTTTCAATTTTTTAGGTGCGTGTCTGGCCGCGGGTGCCTGTGCGTTGTTGAGCGTTATTTTGCTCATCGAAGTGGTGGCCGCTTCCTTCCTGGCTTGGTCGCAACCGTGGGCAGTGGAGTACGCCTCTTATCTGTGTGCCTTCGTGTTGCTCAGCGGTTCGGGCTATGCGCTGCGCTATGGCGCGCACATCCGCGTGGCAATGGTGCTGAACCATTTGCCGTTTCGCTTGGCGCGGGCCCTGGATGTGTTGTGCACCCTGTGTGCGCTGTACATCAGTGGCCTGCTCACTGTCGGCTTGATCGAGCAAGCCTGGCGCAGCCATGTGCGCCAGACGGTGTCTTACTTTGTGATGCAAACGCCCATGTGGATTCCCCAAGCTTTTGTGGCGCTGGGTGCCCTCATGCTCTCCCTGGCCTTGTTGGCGCGCGTGTTGCGCTTGGTGATCGGAGACGCCCCCGATTTGGCCGATGACCGCGAAATCGGTCAAGGTGTGGCCGAATGATGATCGCTTCGGTTTTTGTGTTGTTGGTCATGGTCGTGCTGTTGTGCTCGAGCATGTGGATTGGCTTTGCGCTGTTGGGCACCGGCCTGCTGTCGTTGGAGTGGTTTCGCGATGTGCCCATCCAACGCATCCTGGCCCAGGATGTGTGGTCGCGCCTGAACGCCGACGAGTTGGTCACCCTGCCCTTGTTTGTGCTGATGGGTGACATTTTATTTTTCAGCAAATTGTCGGAGTCATTGTTTCGCGGCATCGCTCCCTGGGTGCAACGCTTGCCCGGCGGTTTGTTGCACGTCAATGTGATTGGCTGCACGATCTTTGCGGCGGTGTCGGGCTCTTCGGCCGCCACCACCGCCACCGTGGGCCGCATGACCTTGCGCGAATTGCTCAAGCGCGGTTACGACAAAGACATGGCCATGGGGTCCTTGGCCGGGGCGGGCACCATTGGCCTGATGATTCCGCCGTCCATTCCCATGATTGTGTATGGCGTGCTCGCCGATGTGTCCATTTTGGATTTGTTCATCGCCGGTGTAGTGCCGGGTTTGATCATTGCGGTCATGTTCATTGGCTGGATCATGCTGCAAGCCTGGTGGCGGCCCAGCGTGCAACCCGCCGATCCAGAAGTGTACACCTGGGCCCAAAAAGTGGAGTCGCTCAAAGACTTGCTGCCGGTGAGCTTGCTGATCTTGTCGGTCATTGGTTCGATGTACAGCGGCCTGGCCAGTGTGACCGAGGCCGCAGCCGTGGGCGTGGCCGGGGCCTTGGTCATCTCCGTGGCGCAGGACTTGATGAGTTTGCGCAACCTCGGTCGGGCCCTGCTGTCCACCGTGCGCACCTGCTCGATGATTGGGCTGATCTTGTTGGGCGCTTTGTTTTTGGCCAAAGTGATGACCATGTTGGGCATCCCAGGTGAAACCGGTCAGTGGGTCAAGTCGCTGGAGTTGTCGCCCTACATGCTCATCTTCACCTTGCTGGTGGTGTACCTGATCTTGGGCACCGCACTGGACGGCTTATCGGCCATGGTGATGACCTTGCCGGTGGTTTTCCCGCTGGTGTTGGCCTCGGGTTTTGACCCGGTGTGGTTTGGCATCTTTTTGATCATCACCATCGAGTTGTCCAATGTCTCACCCCCGGTTGGTTTTAATTTGTTCATCATCCAACAAATGACCGGTGAGAGCCAAACCCGGGTGGCCAAATCATCGCTGCCCTACTGCAGCTTGATGCTGGTGTTGATTGTGGTGATGACGGTGTGGCCCGGTCTGATCACGTGGTTGCCCCAGCTGCTCAAGGCCTGAGCGCGCATGCGCGGGCAGCAAGCAGCCACGCACGCTTGCGGGTGAGTCCGCGGCCTTGAACATGCAAGCGCTCTCCTCCTTTTTGGCCCGCCATGCCACCGCATTGATGTTGTTGGGCGTTGCCACCGGCTTGCTGGCCCAACCTTTGGCGGCAATGGTGTCGCCTTTTGTGCTGTACCTGTCGATGGGGGCGATGTTTTTGTCGGCCTTGCGCATCGACCCGCGCCAACTCAAGGCCTGGGCGCAGCGCACCCGATTGATGGCGGCGGTGTGGGTTTGGACCTTGCTGATCGTCCCCGCGGTGGTGTGGCTGGCCTTGCCCTGGCTGAACCTCCCCGTTTACATGGGCGTGGGTTTGCTGCTGCTGGCGGCCACCCCACCCATCATTTCAGTCGGCCCTTACTGCGCCTTGCTGGGCACCGATGCCGAGATGCTGTTGACCGTGGTGTTGCCCGCCACCGTGATCTCCATCATCACCTTGCCGATGTTTGCCGCACTCAGCGGGGTGGCCGGCCTGAGCCCTGGCGGCATGCTGATGAATTTGTTATGGGTGGTGGGCATCTCCCTGGGCGGCGGCTTTGCCCTGCGGGTATGGGCCACGCCCGCGCGCATCGAGCAAAACGCCTCGGCCTGGACCTTGTGCATGGTGTTGTTGATGGTTTTTATCGCCCTGGGCGTGACCCATGGCTTGACGGCACAAATCACCCAAGACCCGGCCCAGGTGCTGCAACTGCTGGCCTTGACCGCGCTGTTCAACTTGGCATGGCAGTGGGCTGGCTGGCAGGTGTTCAAACGCCTGACAGTGCAAGCGGCCATGAGTGTGAGCCTGATCAGCGGCTTTCGCAATGTGGCCGTGTTGCTCGGCCTGGTGCTGGGCCATGTGACCCCCGATTTGCAGTTGATGCTGGTGATGGCCCAAATTCAGTTGTTTGTTTTGCCATCGGTGATGAAGTTTTTTTACCTGCGCATGGGCTTGACGCCCACCCCCTGATCCCATTTACTGGAGCCTGCCATGAACCCACACGCCACCCCCCCGACCGACAACCCCTTGACCGCTTGGGCGCAATTGGTGTGCCGCTCGCGCTTTGAAAACCTCAGCCCACTGGCCGTTGCCAAAGCCAAGGTGTTTTTGATGGACACCCTGGCCTGCGGTGTGGCCGGTCGCACCGGCCCCCATGCCCACGAATTGGCCGTTGCCGCGCAGCAATGGGGCCAAGGCCACGAAGCGGTGGTGTGGGGCTCGCACCTGCGTGCGCCTGCGGCGCAAGCGGCGGTGATCAATGGGTATCGCATTCACGCCCTGGAGTGGGACTGCGTGCACGAACCGGCCGTGGTTCACCCGATGGCCGCTTTGTTGCCCGCCTTGTTTGCTTTTTCAGAGCGCAGTGCCGCCGCCGGTCGCCCTGTCAGCGGCAAACAGTTTTTGCTGGCCATGAGCATGGGTGTGGAGATCGCGGCCACCTTGGGTGCGGCATCCAAATCGGTGATGCGGTTTTTCCGTCCCGCCACCTGCGGCGGTTTTGGTGTGGTGGCGGGTTTGGGCGTGCTGGCCGGCTTGGACGAAGCCACGGTGATGAATGCCTTTGGCATCCAGTACGGTCAAACCTCGGGCACCATGCAAGCGCATGTGGAAGGCTCCATGCTGCTGGGCTTGCAAGTGGGCTTCAACGGCCGCGCGGGTTTGACATCGGTGGACTTGGCCATGGCTGGCATGACCGGCCCGCAAGACATCCTCACTGGCCCCTATGGCTATTACACCTTGTTTGAAACCGAGCACGACATCGCCCATTGGTGGCCGCAACTGGGCCAGCAGTGGCACATCACCGAGTTGTCGCACAAGCCCTTTCCCAGCGGCCGCTTAACCCATGCCGCGGTGGACGCCGTGCAGCAAGCCGTGGCCGCCCTGGACTTTGGCCCGAACGATCTCAAGGCCATGCATGTGGGCGCGCCGCCGCTGACTTACCGCTTGGTGGGGCGCCCTGACATCCCCAACCCCAAACCCAACTATGCGCGTTTGTGCATCCCCTATGTGGTGGCCGCCACCTTGTCGCACGGCACGTGCACACCCGCCTCATTTGCCCCGCAGCACCTGTCTGACCCCGCTTTGCATGACTTGGCCAGTAAGGTACAGGTCAGCCTGAACACCAACCCGGACGTGAATGCCCTGTGGCCGCAACAAATCCGCATCGAACTCCACGATGGCCGGGTGTGGGAGAAAGAAATCCACACCCCCATTGGCCACCCCGAAAACCCGCTGAGCGATGCCGCTTGCCAAACCAAGTTTCAACAATGCTGGGACATCGCGGGCATGCCGCAAGCCCAGGGCGATGCACTGCTGGATTTGATCCAACGCTTGGAGTCGGTGGACGATGTGAGCGCCCTCACCCGTTGCTTGGTGCATCAGGCCTGAAGGTGGGCACGGGCCTGTTTTTCGTTTATTTCGATTAATGCTAATATTGCGATTAAGGTCTCGAAATGGCCTGTTTTTTATCCTTCAGCCAGGAGATTTCAATGAGCCCACATGTATTAGATCCAGCCAGCGAAGCAGAGGCTGAGATGGCTGCCACGGCCAGGGCCTGCATCGTTGCTGCATTGGATCACTCCAAAGCTGAGCACATCAAGGTCACCATCAACACAGGTGCTGGTGAATCAGTGATTCCAGAGTTGAGCTTACCGCCGCGCGCTTTGAGATTCTTCGCAGATGTTTTGCGTCAGATGGCCAAACGCGAACCCATGATTTTGGTTCCGCAAAAGTGTGAGTTAACAACCCAAGAGGCCGCCGCTTTTCTCAACGTGTCCAGGCCATTTGTCATCAAAGAGATCAATGCCAATCGATTGAAGTGCCGTCTTGTCAATAGCCATCGCCGCATCGAGTTTGAAGAGCTGACACGGTATCAAGAGGCACAAAAACTTCGGTCTGAAAATGCTCTTAGAAATCTTCGCCAATCATCTGACGACATGGGCGAGGAACTGTGAATGGCGGTCAGCGGGCGTTACACAGCGGTGTTAGATGCCTGTGTCCTGTTCTCGCGTTTGCAAAGAGATGTGCTGCTGAGTCTCGCCCATGCCGATTTGTACACCGCCAGGTGGACACAAAAAATAGAGCGTGAATGGGCTTCCTCTTTGGTGGAGAAATATCCAGATGCCGCAGAGAAGATTCCACTGCTCGTTGAACACATGCGTGAAGCCATACCTGATTGCTTGATCGTTGACTACGCGCCACTCATCGCCAGCATTCAATTACCCGATGAGAGCGATCGACACGTATTGGCAGCGGCCATCAGAGGCAATGCAGACGCCATCGTCAGCCTGAACACCAAGGACTTCCCCGCAGCGGTATTGGCCACGTTTGATATTGAAATCCAAACCCCAGACCAGTTTGTTTTGAATCAAATCATGCTCAATCCACCCAAGGCATTGACGGCCATTAAAAAAATGCGGGAACGATGGGAGCGCCCCAGCATGTTGGCCGCAGACATGGTCGATTTATTTGAAAAAAGGCAACTGCCCCAGACAGCCGCCCATTTGCGAGACGTGCTGGACTTGATTTAAAACTGGCTCGTTTTCCAAGCGCTCACGCGACCCTCAGGGCAAGGTTTGCCAGGTTTTGCGCGGCGGGGACTTGACCTCCAACTGCTCGCAATCCTCCAAGGCTTCGCTGAAATGGTCCACGCCCGGGGGGTGGATCCAAGAGGTGCCGGCTTCGGCGATGAACTCCTCACCACCAATCACCAAACGCAAGCGGCCACGGATGAGGTAGGCCACGGTTTCGTGGTCCATGTGTTTGTGCACCGGGTCGATCAAGCCCTTTTCGCGAAACACGTGCAGCATCAAAATTTCGTTGCCCACCATCATGCGGCGCACTTCAATATTGCCTTGCGGTTTCGCACCCTCCACCGAAGCCAAACGCTCCGGCGGGATTTGGTCTCGCACTGAAAAAAAGCCTTGGCTCAAAGCCATCAAACGGGAAGGGTCAGTCATGGTGGTTCTCCTGTGGGGGCGGCAAGGTGGGTGCCACCGGGTTAAAAAACAGTCGGCTTGAAAGAGATGGTCATCACGCGTCCATGTGGTGGGCCTGCGCCATCAAACCTTCACGCCACATCGGATGCGCCACACGGGCAATGGCCTGGGCGCGCTCGCGCGGGCGCAGGCCATGCACATGGGCCACGCCATGCTCGGTGACCAAGCAGTGGTAGTCCTGCCCCATCAAAGTGGGTGGGCCATGCGCATCCAATTCAAACACGATGCTGCTGCGCTGTGCGGGGCCGTGCACCGAGCGCATGGCGATCACGGCCAAACCTTTTGGGGCCTGCATCGCCCCCTGGGCAAAATTGGGTAAGCCCCCGGGCAAGGACATGCGCCGTGGGCCTACCCATTCGGCATTGACGCGGCCCATCAAGTCAACCTGCAAGGCGCTGTTGATGGCGCAAAACCCATCCATTTCTGCCAGGACTTGCGCGCCATGGGTGAGGTCGCAAGGGTGCATTTCCACCGCCGGGTTGCGGTGCATGTAGCGATACAAATCGGCGGAGCCCCCGGCCATGGTGGATACGCTCACCCCGGGCTTGAAGCGCTTGGTGCTGTTGTCCACCACCCCCGATTCCATCAAGGCTTGCATGCCGTCGGTGAAGATGCCGGTGTGCAAGCCCAAGTGGCGCAGATGGCCGAGCCGGGCCAACACCCCCTCGGGCAAAGAGCCCATGCCAATTTGAATCACCGCCCCATCGCGCACCAAGCCCGCCACATGGTCTGCGATGCGCTGATCCACCGCATCCGGCGCCAGCAACTTGGCGGTTTGAACGGCGTGGCTGGCCGACACAAACCAATCGATGCGCTCGGCCGGAAACCGGCTGTGACCACAGGTGTCGGGCATGCGGGGGTTGACCTCCGCCACCACACACCGCGCATTCTGCAAGGCGGCATGCATGTGATCAACGCTCACACCCAGTGAGACCATGCCATCGGCATCCACCGAAGAGACTTGGAGCATCAATACATCTGCACGCAAGGCCCCAGAGGTGAACAAGGCAGGCCACGCCGCCACGGTGTGGCGCAGCAAGTTCAGTCTATCGGCCAAGGCCGCTGGGCGCAGCGCCAATCCGGGCATCAAACTGTCCACTTGCAAATGAGCGAGAGATTCTTCGCTGGCGTACGGCGCCTCCCCCATGGGCATGGTGGCCAACACCCGCACCCCATGCAGTGCGCTGGCATGCTCAGCCAGCATCTGCGCCAACAGGGGTGGCTCGGCATGTCCCGAGTGCAAGACGACACGGCCGCCCCCAGACAGCGCATCGATCAAGGGGGCCATGGAGCGAAGTTCTTGCACGGGCGAATCCCTGCTGAAGGTCAGGCCGCCGTTGGCCGCACGCTCAGCTCACCAGGTCCAAGGCTTGCTGGGCATAGGTGTGGCTGATGCTGCGGTTCAACACCGGGTCATGCAAGGTGAGCCGCATTTTTTCAGCCCAGCGGATGCCCTTTCCCTGTGCATTCGGAATGGCACCCAAGGTGCCGCACAACATCACACTGCCTTCAGCGGCCTGGCCCGCAGGCCAAAAACCATCGCGCAGGCTTTGCAGCGGGCGAATGGCGCTGAGCAAGCCCTTTTGGTAAATGACCCATTGGCCGCCTTCCCAAATCTCAGACTGCAATTGCAATTGGTCTTGGTGGCTTTGCACCTCTGACCAACGCCACACGGTGGGTGCCACGGGCTTGGCACACATTTGTTTGGACACGGCCACCGAATAACTCTCCACCTCGCGGTCGGTGTGGTCCGACCCCAAGCCCAGCCACCATTGGCCTTGGGCCATGAGCAACATGGGCTCGGCTTCACCACTGGCACCCAGGCCCAGGGTTTCGATGGTGGGGGCGGTGGTCAGCAGCGCCGCACTGGCGCGGTAATACAGCGGCACTTGGCTGGGGCGGGCAATGCCCAGCGCCGCCAACTCTTGGATGTGGTGCTCAATCGCCTCGGCATTGCGACCCGTCCAACCGGCAATGACGAATTGGGTCGACACCACGGTCAAGGTGGCGGGCGACGATGAGGCGGCGTTTCCCGCAGGGGCGATGGTGAAGTGCAAAGCAGGGTTCATGGGCAATCGGACCTGTTACATCAATTGAGCGGGCAACCACAGGGCAATGGCCGGAAACACCATCAACACCAAAATGGCGAACATATAAACCAGCAAGAAGGGCATGACGCCCACAAACACATCGGTGATGGGCCCGGGTTGTCGTCGCATGCCTTGCAGCACGTACAACACCGTGCCATCGGGTGGGCTGATCATGGCAATTTCCACCAACATGGTGATGACCACGCCGAACCAAATCGGGTCATAGCCGAGCGCCACGACCACCGGGAACAACAAAGGAATGGTGGTGATGACCATGGAGATGCCCTCCATGAAGGTGCCCAAGGCCAGGTAAAAGCCAATGATCACCAACATGATGGCCCAACCCGGCAATGGCAAACCAGTCATGAACTTGGCCAGCATTTGCGGAATGCCCAAGGAAGACAAAATGTAGTTCAGCAAATACGCGCCAAACAAAATCAAAGCAATCATCGAGGTGGTGCGCGCTGTCGAATCCATGGACTCGCGCAACATCCGCCAATTCAGCTTGCGATCGACCAGGGCCAGCACGATGCTGCCCGCCACACCCAAGGCCGCCGACTCGGTGGGCGTGGCCCATCCAGCATAAATGGTGCCCAAGACCAAGCCAATGAGCAGCAAAGTGGGGAACAGGTCAATCAAGCTCAACAGCTTGGCCGACAACGTCAAAGTGGTGCTGTTTTCCGCCGAAATTTTGAGCTTGATGCTGTAGTAAAAAATCACCGCCAAAAATAACACCACCACCAATACGCTGGGGCCAATGGCGGCCAAATACAAGGCGCCCACCGACGTCTCGGTGATCAGGCCGTAGATGATGAAGGTGATGCCCGGCGGTATGAGGTTGCCCAAAGCACCGCCCGCCGCCAAAGAGCCCAAGACCAATTTGGGTGGGTAATGGCTTTTCTCAAAATACGGCAAAGCCACCGAGCCCATGGTCGCGGCGGTGGCCACGCTGGACCCAGCGATGGCCGAAAACACCCCGCAAGACATGATGTTGGTGTGCAACAAGCCGCCCGGCAAACGGCCAACCCACACATTCAAGGCGCGGTACAACCGGTCCGACAAACCGGCGCGCAACATGATTTCGCCCATCAGCAAAAACAAAGGCACGGACACCAGCACAAAATTGGTGGACGGCGCCCACAGCATTTCGCCAATGAAGTTCCAAAACGGCCGATCGGACAAACCAAAACCCGCCAGCAAGGCCAACACCGCCAAGGCGGCACCGATGTACACGCCCCCGGCGAAAAAGGCCACAAAGGCCAGCACAACGGCCACCAATGCCCACCACGGGACGGCTTGTGACACCTGCACAGCCGCACCGCCACCCATCAAGGACGAAACCCCAATGACCAGTGCCAACACCAGCACAAAAACGGCGGCGATCATGGCCGGCCTGACGCCATGGATGGGGCCCGTTTGTCGCCTACCGCCCGCAAGGTTTCTGCGGCTTCCTCTTCATAGTTGCGCGCATTCAGCATTTGATCCATTTTTTCGGGTTCATTGCCCCACCACAGCACCAAGCTGCGGCACATGATGGCCACTGTGGCGATCAAAAACAAACCGAAGCCCAAAGCCCACAGGCCCTGGGGAATGATCAAAGGCACGCGCATGCTGGACAAGTCGGTGGAGCCAAAGGTCCACGAATCCAAGGCAATGGAGAAAGATCCCCACACAAAAAAAGCCACCGCCACCAGCAAGCAACTCAAGGAAAACAGGTGCAGCCAGGTGCGCCAGCGCAGAGGGAATTTTTGGATCAATACATCGATGCGCACATGGGCACGCTCGTACAAGGCACCCGCCATGCCCCAACTCATGCCCACGGCCATCAGGTAGCCCGACATTTCGGTGGTGGCGCCGCTGGAAAAACCCAGCAAGCGCCGCGCCACGATGTCAAAACAAATCAACGCGGTGATGGCCAAATAGCACAGGCCCGCCATCGACATGGCGTGGCGGTTGAGCCTGGCTATCAGGTCAAACACTTCAGCGGCCAAGCACTGGCTTGACGCCGGTGATGGGCTCAATCACCTCTTTGTACACATTGGCACAACGGTCGCCACAGCGCTTGAACCAACCGGGCAACACATCTTCAGACAATTCTTTTTGCAGGGTGGCAATGATGTTGGCGGGCGGCTTGATTTCGATCATGGGGCGCTTGAGCAAGGTGTGCAATTTGCACTGGTTGGCGCGGCCCAGGTTGCAGGCAATGCCATCGTCGGTGGACTCGGTGCCCATGTTCCACTGCGCTTCTTGCACCGCGTTGAAGGTCTTTTCAAATTCAGCACGGATGGCGGGTTCGAGTTTGTTCCACCAAGCCAGGTTCACAAAGTAGCCCGAGGTGGACCAAGACAAAGGGAAGTTGTACAGGTGGGTGGTGACTTCGGTCCACTTGGCGCCGTTGCCCGAGCCCGCACCGGTGATGCCGCAATCCACCGTGCCACGCTCCAAAGCGGTGTAAACCTCGCCAAAGGCGATGGACACCGGCTGGCCACCCAGGCCCTTGATCAAATCACCGGCCGAGGGGCCGTTGGTGCGCACCTTCAAGCCCTTGAGGTCTGCCAATGACGCAATGGCTTTGCGGCAAAACAGCATCTGCCCCGAAAAAGGATAGGTGGCGATCAGCTTGATGCCCATGCGCTCGAGTTCTTTGTTGGCCACCGGCATCATGGCGTCGGCCACACGGCGGGCCTGTTTGACGTCGGCATTCATGCCGGCCAAATCAACGCCATCCAAAATGGGCACATCGCCCGACACCGTGGTCAATGGGGCAGCTGCGATGTCGACTTGGCCAGAACGCACCAAACGCAACACTTCTGGCCCGCTCACATTGCGCTCGGGCCAAGAGGCCAGCACCATCTCGACACGGCCATTGGTGGCCTTGGCAATGCCATCGCGCAACATGGGCTGGTCCACCCGGGTGTACTGGGGGATGTTGGGCGAGGCTTGGGTGATGGCTTGGACGGTGATTTTTGCGCCTTGTGCCGCCGCTTGGGAGGCAAAGGCCAAGGCCACCAAGGCACTGAGCAAAGCAGGGGAAGCTTTCATGGGAACTCCTGTGATGAAGAAATCAATGGGACATGAGTTGGTGATTCAACAAATCAGTGACCAACATGGCGCCCGGCGCATGGGTGATCACCATGGGCAATTGGGCTTGTTGAACCACGGCTTGGGGTGTCACCCCACAAGCCCAAAAAACCGGCAACTCATCGGGCAAAACCTCGGTGGCGTCGCCATAGTCTGGGCGCATCAAGTCCGCAATGCCCAAGTCATGGGGAAGCCCGATGTGCACCGGCGCGCCATGCACCCGGGGCAAGCGGGCCGTGATCTGCACCGCCTCAATCACAGCCGCAGGCTTCATGGGGCGCATGGAAACCACCAAAGGGCCTTGGAACACGCCCACCGCTTGGGTGGGCACATGGGTTTTGAACATGGGGACATTTTTGCCTTGCTGCACATGCCGCAAGGGGATGCCCGCATCCATCAAGGCGCTCTCAAAAGAGAACGAGCAGCCAATCACAAAACTGACCCAATCGTCCTGCCACAGGTGGCGGAT